>NZ_BAAALD010000019.1:0-8040 GCF_039528095.1 Kitasatospora arboriphila | reverse complement strand
CCCCCGCCGCCCTGGCGGGCGGGACGCCCCCGCCCGCTCCGCGCACCGGTGGAAGCCGCCGTGCGGGCCGGGCTGGAGCGCGCGCTCCGGGGCCCCGCCCGGCTCAGCCACGCGCGCATCCGGCAGTCCGCCGACACCCTGGACGCGGTCGTCTTCGTCGACGCCGGATCACTGCTGGAGGCCGAGGGCCGGCTGCGCGACGCCTGCCGCGAACTCCTCGCCGAGGACGGCGAACTGAGCGGCTGGGACCTGCGCTGCTGCGAGGCCGACCCGTGGATCGCGCTCGGCCTGCACGCCCTGCCCAGCCGCCCCTGACCGGCTCCCGCACCCACCGCCCCGCGACCCGGCGAGCTGGCCTCAGGGTGTCACGGCACTGTGGTGCCAGCTCCGGCTGCTGACACGGACCGGCCGGAGCGGCCACTCTCATGGTGTCGGCGGAACGACGGACCGCAACCGGGACAGCAGCCCCATCGGGGCCCGGAACGGACCACCCGTCACTCCGCCCCTGACACCACCGCACCCCGGAAGCAGCCCGGGGTACAGCCGAACGCGAGAGGATCGGGCATCCCCATGACGCAGAAGGTCCGTTTCATCACGATTGTCGCCCTGGGTCTCGGCGTGCTCACCGGCGTGGCCACCACCGCGCAGACCGGCGGCACCGCCTACCGCGCCGACGGCGACACCACCCCTGCGCTCACCTCCACCGGCACCCCGCTCCCCCCGCTGCCCACCGGCCACCAGGACACCTGGGGCTGGGGCTGAACCGAACCCCGGCACCGCCCGCGACCGCCCCGCACCGGCGCCGGCCCCGCGACCCGGCCGGCCGGCCCCACCCGCAGACCGAGACGACGACGCCCACGAGGTAGCCGGATGACCACCGTCCTGGAAAGCCCGCTCCACCCGGCGGCCCCCACCGCCCACGGCGCCACCGCCGCCGTCCGCGTCCTCCTCGCCGACGGACACCACCTGTTCCGCAGCGGGCTCGGCGCCCTGCTCGACCGGGAGAGCGACCTCGCCGTGGTCGCCGAATCCCCCACCGCCGAGGAGGCCGCCGCCGAGGCCGCCCGCACCAGGCCCACCGTCGCCGTCCTCGACCCCGACCTGCCCGGCCCCGGCGGCCCCGCCACCGCCGCCCTCATCCGCGACCGGGCACCGGCCACCGCCCTGCTCCTGCTCACCACCCAGGCCCGCACCGCCGACCTGCAGCGCGCGGTCGCCGACGGGGTCGCCGGAGTCCTGCTCAAGGACGTGCCGCCCGCCGCACTGATCGCCGCCGTACGGGAACTCGCCCGCGGCGGACGGGTCTACGACCCCCGGCTGGTCGTCGACGCCGTCCGCGGCGACGCCTCCCCGCTCACCCCCCGGGAGGTCACCGTGCTCGGCCACGTCGCCGACGGCTCCACCATCCACGAGGTCGCCGCCGCCCTCTCCCTCTCCCCCGGCACCGTCCGCAACTACGTCTCGGCCGCCATCGCCAAGACCCGCGCCCGCAACCGCTGCGACGCCATCCGCATCGCCCGCGAACGCGGTTGGCTCTGAAGGGAATTGATCGAGGGGCGCGGGGAACTGCGCAATTCGGATGTGGTCCACCTGCCAGAATCGCGTCGACCCGAAAATGGGTCGGTCCGACTCGACAGGTGAGCCCTCTCCGAATTGCGCAGTTCCCCGCGCCCCTTGGGGTTGCCCCCGTCCCTTGGGGTTATCCCCTTGCTTCGGTGACCATGTCGGCGAAGCCGTGGGCGGTGCGGGGGACGTCGGACGGGCGGCTGCCGATGAGGAATTCGCCGACGGAGGACTCCGCCGTCCAGTCCAGGCCGAGCGCGCGGGCGGCCGCGTCGGTGTCGCCGGAGCCGAGGCCGCAGGGGGCCAGCCCCATGGCCGTGGCCACCAGGTACAGCGTCTGGTAGACCACGCCGACGTGCTTGAGCGTCAGCGCGTACGCGATCTGGCTGTACTTCCAGGAGAGCCGGCCGAACCGCGAGGTCACCGTCAGGAGCACCTGCGGGTCGACGCTGCAGCCGGTCGCCCTCCAGGCCGCCGTCATCAGCTCGCGGAAGGCGGTCTCGTCCCCGGGCCCGGAGAAGGGCCGCGGGCGGAGCCGGTGTGCGGCCGCGTCGTACCGGTAGACGCCGGGCACCAGCCCCTCGCAGCGGACGACCGAGAGGTAGACCTCGAGTTCGCCGGTGGCGCCGCCGGCCGGGTAGGGCCGGTCGACGATGTCGTAGCCGTGCGGGTCGGCCGGGTCTCCGGGGATCACCCGTCGGACCCGGGCCACCCGGTAGAGCAGTTCGCCGAGTTGGTCGAGGGTGACGGGCCGCTCGGCGTAGGTGCGCACCGAGCGGCGGCCCTCCAGGACTTCGGAGAGGGCCGGGTCGCGGGCGAGCACCTCGTCCCAGTCGGGGACGGGCAGGTCGATGCCGGCGCCTTCCTCGCGCGGGCCGGTGCCGGGGATCGCCGGCAGCTGGGCGACCTCGGGGTGGGCGAAGACGCCGCCGCTCGGGTAGTCGTGGCGGCCCGGGCGGCTGCGGGCGTGGAAGAGCAGGTCGTGGAAGTCCCAGAGCGGGGGTTCGCCCTGGGCGGTGTCGTCGAGGAAGCCGGCGCCGGCGAGCAGTCCGGCGAGGGAGCGTCCGGCGGCCGGGGCGAGGCCGGCCAGCAGGGCGGCCTCGTCGACCGAGCGGGAGGCGGTGACGGCTGCGACGAAGGCGCCCGCGGCGGGCCGGTGCAGGGTGAGCCGGAACGGTGCCGTCGGGGATTCGAGGACGCAGGCCCCGGCGTGCTCCTCGGGCAGCCGTCGCAGGTAGGCGAAGCGGGAGAGCACGGCGGTGTCGGCGGACCGGCCAAGGCCGGGCAGGCCGGCCGAGCGGGCGATCGGGACGGCGGTGGCCAGCGGCACGCCGAGCGGGTCGGCGAGCGTGGTGGTGACCAGGTACGGGAAGCGCCGCAGCAGGTGCAGCAGCCTGCCGCCGGCGGGGAGTTCGTCGAGGTCGACCTCGGTGCGGGTGAGTTCGGCGAGCCGGTCGACGGTGTCGGCGCCGAGGGCGTGGACCCGCTGGCGGCCCCAGGGGTGGCTGAGTTCGAGGTCGTCGCCCTGGGCGGTGACGACGACCTCCGGGCGCAGCCGCAGCAGGGTGCGCAGGGGGCCGCCGCCGGCCGCGAGGTCGGGCGGGAGCTGTTCGGTCACGGTCATGCGGAGTTCCTCCTCCGGGAGGGGCGGGCCGCCGAGCAGCACGGCGGCCCGCACGTCGTCAGATGAAGATCGGGACGGGGTTGAGGTCCTCCTCCCGGGTCGGCCGGTCGAGCCAGCCGAGGGCGAGCGGCACGTCGTAGAGGCGGCCGGGGGCGAAGCGGGCCCAGAAGTGCCGCATGCCGGGGACGATCACCTTGGCGACCGGCAGGCCGACGTCGGGGCGGGTCTGGTCGAGCACCAGGAACTCCATGCCGCGTTCTTCGACGAGGCGCTGGGCGAGCCGCAGGTCGTCGGCGAGGTCGGTGCCGGCGAGCTCCGCCCAGCGGCCTGGGCCGGCGGCCGTGGTGGCGGGGTCGGGCAGCAGGTGGGGGTTGCCCGCGACGGTGGCCGTGGTCCACCAGGCCTTCTGCTCGGGGTCGGCGCCGGCGTAGTTGACCCGGCCCTCGGCGTCACCGGCGACGGGGCCGAGGAACTGGTTCATCTCGGTGAGCGCCCGAGTGAGGGCGATGTGCGGGTCGAGGTGGGCGCCGAAGGCGATCAGGATGTCCTCGGCGGGCTTGTCCAGGCGCCGGGAGAACGCGCCGACCACCGGGATGCCGAAGTCCGAGGTGAGGTCGAGCGCCCAGATCTCGCGGCGCAATCCGCGGTAGATGTCGCGGAGTTCGGCGATGTACGGGTCGCCGAAGGCGTCCAGGTCGACGGCGGGCCGCTGGACCCGGTTGTACCACCAGAGGGCGACGGCGTCGCGTTCGACGAGTTCCAGGAAGCCCTGCAGGGCGGCGTCCTCGAAGGAGGTTCCTGCCGCGCAGCCGTTGGAGTCGCCGGCGGCGAAGAAGCCGTGGCGGTGCCGGTAGCCGTAGTAGAGCGACATGGTGGGCAGCCAGCGGGTGCGCTGCTCGGTGAGCGACCAGGCGGGCGACCATTCGATCCGGTCGTCCTCGCGGAACCGCTCGGGGACGGTGTTGAACATCGAGCGGCGGGCGTTCCAGCGGGCCCTCTCCTCGTACTGGCGGTCGCTGTAGAGCAGGGTGCGGGCGGGGTGGATCGCGGCGTCGCCGAGTTCGGTGTAGCTGGCGGTGCGGCGGGCCTCGTCGCCCTGGAAGACGCCGGAGTAGCGTTCCATCGCCTCGCCGAGTGCGCTGGCCCGGGCCTGGACGTCGGTGCGGCCCTTGCCGCAGCTCACCGAGCGCAGGCCGGTGCGCAGTTGGCGCAGGTCGCCGCTCTGCCGGGAGAGGTTCTGCCCGGAGACGTACACCCGCAGGCCGGTGGGGGTGCGGGCAGCGGGTACCAGGGAGGTCACCACGCCGGTCACCGGGGAGAGTTGGGGCCGGTAGCGGTCGAGCATGTCCTCGGGGGAGGCGGAGCGGTGGCCGCCGTCGGCGGTGAATGCCTTCGGCCGGGACGCGAACTCGACCGGGGTGAGCTGGCGTTCGGCCATCAGGCCGGCCTCGCCGCAGGCCGGGCACTGCGGGCGGCGGACCAGCTTGTGGCGTTCGGCCTCCAGCAGCACGGTGTCGAAGGTGAGCACCACCGGCTCCGAAGGACGCACCCCGGCGAGCCACTTGGCGGCCTCCAGGGCGGCGAGCTGGGCGCCGGTGCCGAGGGTGGGTGCGAGGTGGGCGCCGGCGGTGGAGATCGGGGTGTCCTGGCCGAGCCGGTGCTGCAGGTAGCTGAGCGACTGGCGGTTGGCGGAGAGCCGGTGGGCGAGGCACTCCCAGCAGCCGGTGGCACCGTCGGAAGGGCCCGGGACGAAGACCGGGCCGACCCAGACGATGGAGCCGACCGGGCGGGCGAGCAGCCAGGGGCGTCCGTTCGCGCGGGCGGCGCGGTCCCGGTCGGCGAGGCCGGGGTGCAGGTAGTCCTCGGTGAGGGCGACGGTGAAGTCGGCGTCCTCGTCGACGGTGACGCCGGCGGCGGCGAGGGCGTCGAGGAAGGGCTGCGGGTCCAGGTCGCCGTACACCTCGACCCGGGCGCGGGAGGTGCGCAGGGCGGCGGAGGCGGCGGCACCGTCCAGGCCGGCCATCTCCAGGTAGGCGGCGCCGGCCGGATCGTCGACGGGCCCGGCGGGGGCGAGGTAGCCACGGTCGCGGAGGGTGCCGACGGCGCCGAGGACCTTGTCGGCGGGCACGGTGCCGTCCAGGGCGGCGCCGATCTGCTCGGGGGTGCGGGTGCCGTCCAGCAGCGGGGCGAGGCGCTGGGCGAGGGCGCCGTCGACCACGGAGACGCCGCGCTCGGAGACCAGGTAGACGGCTTCGCCGTCGACGACGTACGGGGTGTAGTGGCGTTTGAAGCCGATCGCGGTGGTGTCGGACATGGCGGTCCCTCGGGTCTCGGGCGGTCAGCGCAGGGTGGCGAGCGGGGCGGTGGCGGGGTCGAGCAGGCGCAGCAGCAGCAGTCCGACGGCGGCGGTGCCGTCCAGGGCGCCGAGGTTGATCCGGTCGTCGGCGGCCCGGTCGGGGTGCCAGCGGCCGGTGGCCGCGCGGCGGGCGATCAGCTCGCCGACGAGCAGCCCGGCGGCCTCCCGGCCGTCGTAGAACGGGCCGGGCAGCAGCGCGTCGGCGCCGTCGGGGACGGTGTGCAGCAGGCCCGCCTCGGCGGCGGTGAGCGCCTCGCCCGCGGTGGCGACCAGGTCGCGGGTGGTGCGGCCGGCGATCTGCGTCGCACCGACCGGCGGGGTGAGGGCGCCGAGTTCGGCGGGGTCGACGGTGCCGGCGCCGAGCGAGACGGCGGTGTCCAGGCAGGCGAGCCGGCCGGCCCGGGTCGCGGTGGCGAAGCGGTGGCCGCGGAGGCGGTCGCGGACGGTCTCGGGGGCGGCGAGCAGGCCGGGCGCCTCGGCGAGGGTGCGGGCGAGGGCGGCGGCGACCGAGTCGGGGCCGGCCGGGACGAGGTCGAGGAAGCCGTTGTCGGCCCGCTCCTCGCCCGGTTCGGCGGAGAGGGCGGCCAGTGCGGTGGCGGCCAGGGTGCGGATGCCGTCCTCGGTCGGCGCGTGGCCGGGGCCCGTGGCGCGGCGCAGCCGCAGCAGGTTGAGCAGCAGGCCGGCGGTGCCCATCGGGGTGTCGGGCCGCGGGGTGCGGGCGGGGCGTCCGGGGCGGGGTTCGGCGGGGGTGGCGACGGCGAGTGCGCCGGGCACCAGGGCCTGGGCGCGGGCGAGGAGTTCGGGTTCGCCGAGCAGGACGCCGGCGCGGGCGAGGGCGTGGATCAGCGAGCCGGGGCCGGCCAGGCCGCCGGGGACGGGGGCGCCGGCGGCGAGCCGGGTGTCGGCGGCGAAGGCGAAGCCGCGCGGGGAGTCCGGGTCGATGAGGTCGGCGGCGGTGGTGAGGGCGTGCAGGGCGGCGCGGTGGAAGCGGGGTTCGCCGGTGGCGGCCCAGAGTTCGGCGAGCAGGACGGCGAGGCCGGGGGTTCCGGTGACGAGGTCGAGGCCGAGCACCTCGACCTGGCGCAGCCCGGTGCCGGGGTACCAGCTCTGGCCGAGCCAGCCGTGGCCGCGCCGGTCGGCGAGGATGCGGTCGCCGACGGCGACGGCGTGGCCGAGGAGTTCGCCGGAGCCGGGGGTGGTGGTGGTGCGGCGGGGCCGGGCGGCGGTCGGGGCGGGCAGTTCGGTGCCGGCCCGGGCGGCGTCGATGCAGCCGGTGAGGACGGCGAGGTGGGTGTCGAGGTCGAAGGTGTCGAGTTCGGCGACCCGGTGCTGGAGGCGCTGCCAGCCGGTGCCCTGGAAGTGCCCGGGGATCTCCCGGCCATCGGCGGTGAAGACCGAGGTGGAGGTGGTCAGCGAGCGGAAGAACGGGATGTCGAGGACGCGGTAGGAGTCGAGTTCGGCGAGGACGACGTCCAGCAGGTCGCCGCGGCCGGGGTCGCCGGCCCGGGCGGTGAGGGCGCCGTGCAGGGCGCCGGCGATGACCGTCTCGCGGGTGGCGCCGCTGTCGAGGGCGAGCGGGCTGGTCGAGGCGCGGACGATCTTGTAACCGTCCCAGGTGTGCCGCCAGATGTAGCGCACCCAGATGCCCCGGAAGGGCGCCAGCGGGCCGTCCGCGGAGGCGAGTTCGCCGCGCAGCGCGTACAGCGCGGCATGCATCTCGCGGTAGCCGGCGGTCAGCTCCTCGGTGTACTGCCACGGGTCGGCGGTCTCGCCGTCGTGGACGGGCCGGTACGGGGGCAGCGGCAGCGCGGGGACGCCGGGGGCGACCTCCAGGCTGCCGATCCGGGAGAGGCAGCCGATGTCGAGGGCGCCGGAGTGCTTGGCGGGCGTCCACGCCTGGAAGGCCATCGCGGTGCGCACCACGGTGGACTCCAGCTCGTCCAGCAGGCCGTGCTGGCCGGGGCTGAGCACCGGCGGCGCCTGTACCCGCGGGTAGAGCAGGCACTCCAGGTCGATCAGGGCGGGGTGCTCGCCGTCGGCGATCAGGTTGTCGGCCCACAGGTCGCGGCCCTCCAGCAGCTGGACGAGCCGGATCGTCATGCCGAGCCGCCGGTAGAAGCGGGCGAAGCCGCCGCGGTCCGCGCAGGGGCGGTGCGGGACGAGCTCCTCCCAGCCGTAGTCGCTCTCGCAGTCGGCGGCGAGCGAGGCGCCGTGGCCGTCGTCGCCGCGGTCGCTGCGCAGCAGCACGGTGCGCTCCGGCAGGTCGAGCGGGAGGTCGCGGTTGAGCCGGCGGACGAGGTCGAGGTAGGCGGCGGCGTGCCGCATGTCCTTGGGCTTGTAGACGACGGCCGGGCCGGTCGCGAAGTGCAGCAGGGCGACCGAGCGGCCGCCGGCGTGCCGGTCGCCGGCGGCGCCGCGGGCGGAGGGCGCCCGGCTGCCGGTCGGCACCGTCCGCCCCGGGCCCGCGGCGGAGCTGGTGCCGCTGCCCGGCCCACCG
>NZ_BAAALD010000018.1:34561-107375 GCF_039528095.1 Kitasatospora arboriphila | reverse complement strand
GCGTCCCACTTCATCTCGTTCTCCGGGGTGACCATGGTGAATTCCCGGTCGAGAACGGTGGAGTACGTCGAGTCGCCGAGCCTGCCCGCGGCCACCGCCGTGCCGAAGTAGCGGCCGCTGCCGGCCGCTGCCCCACCCAGCGTGTTCGCCCCGGCGGCATGAGCCGCGGGGGCCGCGGTGACGGCCGCGGCCGAGCTGACGACCATGTATGCGGTGGCCGTCAGGAGCTTGCCCAGACGGGGTTTCTTGTTGAGCCGCGGCATGACGGATCGTTCTCCTTGTGGGTGGGGTAAGCCTGCGACACCGGTCGGGGACCGGCGCCACGTCCTGACGGTTGTGCGAGCGCGTACTCGGTTGTGCCTTCCTGCCGGGTTGTTGCGGGTGGTGTCCGGCACGTGGTCACTGGTCCCGCCCACGAGCGGTGCTGTCGGTTGACGCGCGGCTCACCCGGCTGTGGGGTCGGCCGACGGGAGGGAGCGGACCCACCTTTCGGCGCTTATGTTAACGCTAACAATTTTTGGCGGACAGCCGCCCGCGTTGTCATGTTCAGGTAAATCTCTGGCAGATGGTGCGCGTTGTCAATACTTTGCGCGGCGGTGGACCGTCGGCTCGTGCTGCAGGAGATCGTCGGTCAGGTGGTGCTGCCGGTATCGCCGCCGTTCAGGGGCATTGAGGCTGCACCGATGCCTTCGATCCGGAACGAGGAGGGGTGTCCGCCGTCGGTGCCGGGCGGGATCGCGTCGGCCGCGAGGGCCGGCACGTGGACGTGCGAGGCCTTGCTGGCCGGCCGCCATGGGCGGCCGGCCCTGTGGATCTCGGGGTGAGGAAAGTTCACGCTGGTGATCCGTCCTGCCGGCGAGTGGGGGTGGGGTGCTGTCCTGTGCCGCCGCTGATCGCGAATGGTCGGTCGGACGGCGCCGCTCGACGGTGCCACCGACTTGTCGTCAACATCGCTGTGCACGAGGCCGATCGACGTATCGGTCTCGGGCCCGAGGCTGTTGGGACTTGCCGGCGGCGACCAGGTTGGCCTGTGCTCAGGGGGCTGTCAATACTTTCGATCGAAAGAGCGAAAGTATCGTCCAGTCCATGCCCGGTAGAGAGCTGGTCACAGACTCGGCGGCCGATGAAAATCGAGGAACTTGGCCGGCGCCTTGTCGATGTCTTTGTACTGGCCTGCACCGTGCAAAGAAACTTGCGGAATCATGCGCGAAAGTTTCATGAAGTCCGGCAATGGAGACGCCGCGACCCGCACGCAGGGCGACATCGTTCCGGCAGAGGCGGTGGAAGGCTCGATGAAGTGGCGGCCGGTGTCGGTGCCGGAGTGGGAGAAGCTGCGGATCGCCGCACAACCCGAGTGCCGGAAAGTCGACTTGCTGGCCGCCCCGGATCGATCTGAGGCCCTGGCCGTGATGGCAGGGTGTTCGACGGGCCGAGGGCTACCACCAGCGCTTCGGCCTCGTCCACGTCGACTTCGAGACGCAGAAGCGCACCCCGAAGGCCTCGTACGCCTGGTACCGCGACCTGATCGCCGCCCATCGGGCCGGTCGCCTACGGTGGTCGGCCTCCGGTCGCCGTGGAACGGATGGCCGCTTGGCAACAGCCGAGAGGCCGTCCGGACGGCGCGGCCTGCAGCAGCTGCGTCCCCGACACTGTGCAAGGGACGGGGTGTTCAACAAGTCCAGAGGCCGCCGCCGACGGTTCCGGCTGCCCACGCCCACCTCGCAGGGAGGCCGCGTCGGCTGTCCGGCGCGTGTGCGCTTCCGGCACGGCGCCGTTACCGGCGGCGAACTCGCTTGCCGCGATGTGCCGTGAGCCGCCACGATCAGCGGATGTTCGAACTGCTGCCGGGGATCGGAGTCCTTCTGCCGGACGGTGTGGGAACGCTCCGCTTCGGAATGGACGGTGCCGCCACGCGGAGGACCTTGGCCGGCCTCGGCCAGGTCCGGAGCCCGGGGGGTCTCGATGCGACGTGGATCTTCACCGTCCAGTGGGGCGATCTCGAGCTGACCGCCTGCGCGAGGGGTGACCGGCACGACCCGGAACCCGGCGACCTGCTGATGGCGTACGTCGTGCTGAGCCGGGCCGGGCACCCGCGACGGCCGATTCCCGGCCGGGGCGTGGTCGGACGTGGTGCGCCGGGGCCCGCGTGGCGCGGTCCGGCCGCCGTCCCCGTCGTACTCGACGGCATCGACCTGTTCGGCTACCCGGCGGCCGAGGTGCTGGAGGCGCTCGGAGACGACCGATACCCGGAGCTCCACTTCCAGACCGCCGTGCCGGGCGGCTATCTCCCCGGGGTCTCGTTCCAGGCCGAACCACCGCCCGGGGCCGGCGTGCACACTGCGGCCGGCACCGGCGCGCCGGACCTCGCCTGCTACGAGGACATGTGGACCACCGGGCGGCACGACTGGCAGCTCGAGCGGACGAGCAGCGGCTACCGGATCGTCATGAAGGGCGACCCGCCGATGGACCTGCTGATGTGCCACGACGCGCTGGCGGATCAGATCGCCGCCAACATGCTCGCGGCCGGTGTCGAGGTTGTGGCCGGGCATCCGGCCTCGTAGGGCGGGCCGAACACGAAGTGGTGGACGAGCAGCCGCGAGCGCCCGCCGAAGAGGCCCGCGAGCGACGTGGTGCCGTCCGCGGTCCCGAAGCGGTAGTCCTTCTCGACCGGCACCCATCGCGGTGTACGGTCACCCGCAGTGACAGTCGCCCGCGGCGACAGCCGACAGTGCCTGCCACCGGCCAACCGGCCACCCGTCCAGTCATGCATCCACCGTACGGGCGCGGCGGCGGGCCGGAGCAGAGCTTCCCGTCCACGCCCGGCAGCCGGGCCGGCTCGCGGATGTGCTCGATCGTGTCGGCGGGGGCAGTACGGGTCACCGGGCGCGGACTCCACCACGGCCCGCTGCGTCTCGTCCGCTGCGGCGAGCAGGGCGCTCACGGCGCAGCTGCGGCGGCCCGCGCGGAGGTCGGCGTCGGTGGACCTGCCGGTGGCGTCGTCGTCGTCGTCGAACAGGTCGAGGTGGTCGTCGCGGAGCCGGCCGCCGATGCCGACCAGGGGCGGGCGGATCGGCTGCAGGTTCGGCACCGGGCGGGCCGACGGGGGAGTGGTCGGGGGTTCTGTCCCCCGTGAGAGCTACGTGCAGGTGTCCTCTGTGAGGTGACGATTCCCCATCACCGTTTCCCTAGCGTTCAGTTCAGCCGCGGCGCCTCGGTCGCGGAGCGGGCAACGAACCGGAAACGGAACCGAAGAAGGAGTCGTCATGAAACTGGTGTGGCAGATCCTGGCCGTGGTCCTGGCCTGTGCGGTCGGCGGTCAAGGTGCCACCGCGGTGCAGGACGACCCGTGGCTCTCGCTCCTCTGGGGCGGTTTGACGGTCGTGCTCGCGGTGCTCGTCTACCGGTGGGTCGTGGGGCGTACCGAGCGGCGCCCGGTCACGGAACTGGCCCGCGAGGGAGCCTCCGGATCGCTCCTGCGGGGCCTGGTGGTCGGGGTCGTGATGTTCGGAGCCGTCATCGCGAACATCTACGTCCTCGGGGACTACACGGTCCACGGCTTCGGCTCGCCGACCGGGGCGATCGGGCTGGTCGGCTTCATGGCGGGCGCCGCCGTCACGGAGGAACTGATGTTCCGCGGCCTGCTCTTCCGGCTCGTGGAGCGCGGCCTCGGAACGTACATCGCGCTGGCCCTGTCCGGCACCGTGTTCGGTGCGTCCCACCTGCTCAACAAGGACGCCACCCTGCTGGGCGGCGTCGCCATCGCCATCGAAGCGGGCGGCATGCTCGCCGCCGCGTACGCCGCCACCCGCTCCCTGTGGCTGCCGATCGGCCTGCACTTCGGCTGGAACTTCGCGGAGTCCGGCATCTTCGGCACCGAGGTCTCGGGCAACGGCGACACGCACGGACTGCTGGACGCCTCGACGTCGGGGGCCGAGCTGATCACCGGCGGCGAGTTCGGCCCGGAGGCCAGCGTGTACGCGACGCTGTTCGGCGCGCTGCTCACGGTCGTCTTCCTGTGGCTGGCCCGTCGGCGCGGCCACATCGTCCCCCGCCGGCGTGCCGAGCGCGTCGACGCCCTCGCTACACTCGCCCGGTGATGAGCCTTCAGAGGGCCGGTCAGGTGTGGCGCCGACTCGACGTCACCCTCCGCGACCTCCCTCTCGGGGCGCTGTTCCTGGTCGCGTCGTTCCTGCCGGGACTGCGCGGCCACGGGACGCAGGTCGGGGACCTGCCGACCCGCCCCTTCGACGCGCTGGCCGTCGTGGCCCTCGCGCTCGAATGCCTCTCCCTCGTGGTGCGCCGGCGGTGGCCGGTCGTCTGTCTCGCGCTGGTGGCGAGCGGCTTCGCTCTCGACCAGTTGTGCGGCTACCACTCGGCCGCCGGGACCACCCTGCCCGTCGCGCTGATCAGTGCCGGCTGCCATCTGGAGCAGCGCCGGCGCACCACCGTGGTCCTGCTGTCCGTGGCGTACGTGCCCCTGGCGATCGCGCTCGCCCGGCTCGGTTCGGGCGGCGAGACGGCAACGGAGTTCGTGACGTTCTACCTGACGCTCGCCCTGGCCTGGGGAGCCGGGGCGTGGCTGCGTTCCACACGGGCCGCGGAGGCCGCACGCCACGAGCGCGTGGCTGCCGAGACCCGTACTGCCGAACGCATCCGCATCGCCCGCGAGTTGCACGACGTGGTGACCCACCACGTGACCGCGATGGTCGTCCAGGCCGAAGCCGCCCGCTACCTGACCGCCGCACCCGAGCGGCTGGAGCAGTCCCTGACCGCCGTCAGCGACACCGGCCGCAGCGCCCTCACCGACCTGCGTCACCTGCTGGACCTGCTCAACCCCGGTCACGGCACCGACCACGGCACCGACCACGGCACCGGTCACGGCGTCGGACCGGCGGAGCCCACGCAGGCCAGGACACCGGCCGTCGGCAGGGTCCTCACGCTCGTCGAGCAGACCCGCCGGGCCGGACAGCCCGTGGACTTCACCGAGCGGGGCACACCGCCGGCATCGACCGGCAGCGCCGACCTCGTTGCCTACCGGGTGGTGCAGGAAGCACTGACCAACGCCCTCAAGTACGCTCACGGCAGCCGCACTTCCGTGCAGGTTCAGCGCGGCGAGAGGGAGATCACCGTGGAGGTCAGCACGGACGGAACCGGCTCACGCGCCACCGCCGTCGCCGCCGGCAGCGGACGGGGCCTGGCGGGCCTGCGCGAGCGCGTCGACGTTCTGGGCGGCGACTTCAGCGCCGGCTGCGGCCCGGACGGCGGCTTCACCGTCCGGGCGCGCATCCCCGCCGACGGCACCTCGTGAGCGCACCGATCCGGGTCCTGGTCTGCGACGACCAGATGCTGGTCCGCACCGGCCTGGTCACCATCATCGGTGCCCAGCCCGACATGGAGGTGGCGGGCGAGTGCGGAGACGGACGGACCGGGGTCGACCTCGCCCGCAAGGTACGACCCGACGTCGTCGTGATGGACATCCGCATGCCGGTCCTCGACGGCCTCGAAGCCACCCGCCTGCTGGCCGGCGTCGGAGTGCCCCACCCCGTCAAGGTCCTCGTGGTGACCACGTTCAACCTGGACGAGTACGTCTACGAGGCACTGCGCGTCGGCGCCTGCGGCTTCCTCCTCAAGGACGCCCCTCCGGACCGGCTGCTCCACGGCATCCGGACCGTGGCCACCGGCGCGGCCCTCCTCGACCCCGACGTGACACGCCGCCTCGTCGGGCGCTACGCCGCCCGCATCCGCCCCGCCGAGAAGACCCACCGGGACATCCCGCTCACCCCTCGCGAACTGGAGGTTCTCCGCCTCATCGCCGACGGCCTCTCCAACAGCGAGATCGCCGCAGCCCTCGTCATCAGTCATGAGACCGTCAAGACCTTCGTCTCCCGCATCCTCACCAAACTCCAACTCCGCGACCGGGTCCAGGCCGTCATCTATGCCTACCGCCACGGCCTGGTCACCTGACCGGGCATCCCGTCCCCGCACCCCGTCCCCGGTCCGGAGGCGAGGTTCCGCTGTACGAGGGCCGGAACCCGCTCGCGGCACGTGGCCCTGCCCGCCCCGGTGAGCACCGTCGGCCTCGTTTCCGGCCGTACCGCCGCCACCTGGACGGAGCCACCCGCGGCTGCCGTGGCCGGGTGGGCCGCCGTGCTCCCGTGAGGTCCCACCCGTTCGCCGGGCTCGTGCCGGCTCGGGCCTTCCCGTCGACGTCCGGCCGGCGCCACTGCCGAGCGGCCCGGCGCGGGGCCACCGGGTGCCGGGGCGTCCCGCCCCCGTGAGTGTCGGGGACGGGACGCGGTGCGGGCTCAGGGCGCGTGGGGGTCGAGGGCGGTGTCGCCTCGCGCCCGGCGGCTCAGTACCAGAGGTCGGGGCTGAGCTGGTAGTCGTAGCCGCTGCCGGGCTGCCAGTAGAAGCGGGCCTCGGCCTTGTAGTCGTGGCCCGGGGTCGGGTTGTTGAGGGTGTAGGTGTAGGAGTACTGGCCGGAGTGGCAGGGGAACGAGGTGGAGAGCGCCTGGCTGCCGGTGGTGTAGTCCCAGATGATGATCTGCTCGGTGCAGTTGTTGCTGGCGAAGTTGGTGTTCACCTGCGCCGACACCTGGCCGCCGCCGGCGCTGATGCAGGTCTGCTTCCAACCCGGGCCGCCGCAGCCGCCGCCGCTCGACGCCGAAGCCGTTCCGGCGCCGGTCAGTGCGATTCCTCCGGCGAGCGCGGTGGTGGCCAGGCCCAGGACGACCCGGCGGACTCCCTTGACGGACATGTGCATTCCCTCCCCACTGGCCCCGGTCCGGTTGACCGGGGCACGACAGAAGGCTCGGTCATGGCGATGGACATTCGATGAGCACGCCGAGCAGCTGCTCGGTATCGGCCGCGTCGGCGTCGAGGTCCAGCCGCCGGAAGTGCTCGTGTGCCTGTCCGAGGCAGGCACGGGCCCGGCTGCGGTGGCCCAGGTCGGCGAGGGCCTGCCCGAGGGTGCGCAGCACGGTGCCCTCCAGCATCCCGCCGACGCGGCGGGCCTGCGGAAGTGCCTCCTCCGCGGCCCGGACGGCGGCCGTCGGCCGCCCGGCCGTGAGGTGGATCCGGGCGATCAGGCCGCCGGTCGCGGCCTGGAAGGCCGGCATGCCGAAGGACCGGAACCGGGCCAGGGCGGCTTCCGCCCGCTCCAGGGCCCGCGCGAGGTCGCCGCAGAGGTGGAGGATCCGGGCCAGGTAGTAGCTCCCGACGGACGAGGAGATGGACACCTCACCACCGGTCAGCTCGGCACACCGCTCGCCGGCCGTGCGCGCCCGTGCGAGGTGGCCGCACCGTGCGTGGACGTAGCCGAGCTCGCCGAGTGCGAGGCCCTCGGCGGTCTCGTCGTCGAGTTGGTGGAACAGCGACGAGGCCTCTTCGAGTGGACCGATCGCCGCCTCGAAGTCGCTCAGCACCCGCGCGTTCGCCCCGAGCAGCTGGAGGACGTTGGCGCGCAGTCGGCGCAGCGCTGCCCCCGCGCACAGCGGCAGGCAGCGGCGGAGCTCCTCACCCGCCGCCGCGTAGGAGCCGGCGTGCCAGAGCATGCTGCCGCGGACCGAGCGGGCGAGCGCCTCGGCGTCCCGTTCGCCGCGGGCCGGCGCGGCTTCGGCGACCCGGGCCGCCAGGTCGCCGACCGTGGTCGCGTAGTCGCGGCCGAAGAGGATCGAGCCCATCTTGTCCGTCAGGTCGGCGGCCTGGGCGAGCGGCAGGGCCGGGTCCTGGCAGGCCCGGTGGATCACGGCCTGGTGGAGTTCGGTCTGGTCGCGCAGCCAGGCGGTGGCGTCCTCCACCGTGTCGAAGGTCCTGCCGGGCGCGGCGGTCTCCGCGGTGATCAGGCTGCGACGGGTGTGCTCGACGTGGTGGGCGGTCGCCTCGGCGTTCCGGGCGGTGGCCAGGCAGGAGGCCAGCAGCCGGGCGTACGCGGCCGAGACCTCCGCCGGGTCGTCCTCGTCGGCGCCGCGCCGGCGGGCGAAGACCCGCAGCAGGTCGTGGAGCCCGTACCGGTCGGCGGCCGGCGAGTTCAGCAGGTTCAGGTCGACCAGGGTCTCCAGGAGCTCGCGGGTGCGCTCCGGGGCGCGGTCGAGCAGCGCTGCGGCCGGGCCCAGGCCGAGCACCGGCGTGTCCGGGAGGGCGAGCAGCCTCAGGGCGCGGGCCCGTTCGCCGTCGAGCCGGGCGTAGGAGAGCGCCAGGACGGGCTCCACCGCCGTGTGGTGGTGGGCGAGTTCGGCGAGTCGGGTCTGCTCGTCGGCCAGGGCGGAGGCCAGGCCGGCCAGGGACTGCGCAGGGTCGGCGGCCAGCCGGGAGCCGGCCACCCGTACGGCCAACGGCAGCAGGCCGCAGGCCGTGACGATCGCGGTGGCGGCCTCGGGCTCGGCCTCGGTCCGGGCGCGGCCGGCGGCGGTGGCGAGCAGGTCCAGCGCCTCGGCCGGTTCCATCGCGTCGAGGTGGAGGTGGTGGGCGCCCGGGAGGCCGGTCAGCCAGACCCGGCTGGTGACCAGGACTGCGCAGGTCCGAGCGCCGGGCAGCAGCGGGGCGGTCTGCTCGGCGGAGGCCGCGTCGTCGAGCAGCACCAGGAGGCGGCGGCCGGCCACGGTGGTGCGGTAGAGCGCGGCGCGTTCGGCCGGGTCTGCCGGGATCTCCCGGTCCGCGACGCCGAGCGAGGCCAGCAGCAGGCCGAGTGCCTCGGCCGGGTCGAGCGGGTCGGCCTGGGCGCCGCGCAGGTCCAGGTGCAGTCGGCCGTCGGGGAACCGCTCGCGCAGGGCGTGGGCGACGTGGACGGCCAGGCTGGTCTTTCCGGCACCCCCGATTCCGTTGACTGCCGAGATGACCACGGCGCCCGGGGCGGGGCGGGTGAGCGCGGCGGTCAGCTCCGCGACGGCGCCCTGCCGGCCGGTGAAGTCGACGAGGGGAGTGGGAAGTTGTTCCGGCACCGGCAGGCGGCCGGAGTCCGCCCCTCGGTCGGGAACCGGCGGGTCGTGGGCAGCGACCGAGCGGCCCACAAGGCGGGTGGCCGTGCCGAGGGTGGGGTCGGCCCGTCGAATCCGCGCGTGCAGCGCGTCGAGCTCCGGGCAGTCCAGCCCCTCGGCGTGGTAGTCGCGCCGGGCATCGGCGTACACGGCCCGCGCCTCGGCCGGGCGGTCCGCCAGGTGGTACTCCAGCATCAGCAGGGCGCGGAACCGCTCGCGGAACGGGTGGGCGAACACGGCCTGGTCGAGCTCGACCAGGCAGGACGGGTTGTCCCCCAGGTCGACGTCCAGGGCGAGCTTCGCCTCCAGTACCGCCACCCGGCGTTCGGCCAGGTGGCGGCGCAGCTCGACGGCATGTCCTCCGGGCAGTCCGGCCAGCGGCTCGCCCTCGTGCAGGGCCAGCGCCCGGGCCAACAGGTCACGGGCCCGCGGCCGGTCGGCGGCGATGCGGAGGTCCTCCGCCCGCGCGACGAGGCGGTCGAAGGCGACGGAGTCCAGTGACTCGGCGGGGACGTCGAGGCGGTAGCCGCCGTCGACGGTGACCAGGAGGTGGTCGGCGTGGTGGTTGCGCAGCGTGCGACGCAGCCGGTAGGCGTGGGTGGCCAGGACGGACCTGGGCCGGGCAGGCGGGTTGTCCTCGTCGAAGATGCCCTCGGCGAGGCGGGCGGCGGTCAGCGGCCGCCCCGGGTGGGCGAGCAGCATGGCGAGGAAGGCCTGCTGTTGGCTGCGGCCCAGGTCGAGCCGGTGGTCGCCGACCCGGGCGGTGAGCGGACCGAGCAGGTGGAAGTGCAGGTCCGGCGTGCCGGAGGGGGTGCGTTCGGCGGCGGGTGCGGGCTCGGCGGCGATGACGGCGCTCCCGGAGGCTCGTCGGGCCCCGGGTGGGCGGCGCGCCGGGGCTGGTGGATGGCGGTGGCGCGTGGGGGTGCACAGCGGGCTGAGGGCCGGGCGCCGGGGCTCAGTGGTGCCCCGGCACCGGCCGGACGACGTGGGGGCTCTCGGTGGAGCCCGGGTCGGCGATCGTGCCGCGGAGCGGGTCGGCGGCGCGCCCGACCGCCTCGGTGTCGCAGCCGGCCGTGCTGGACGCCCGCGTCGCGTACCGGGCGGACCGGTTGCCGTTCGGTGCGTAGCGGGCCACCGGGCGGCCGTCGCCCTGCATGATCGGGCGCGCCTCGCCGTGCTCGGCGGCGGTGCCGGCCGGCGTGCGGTTGATGCATGTGATGGTCCCACTCATCAGTTCGTCCTCTTCCCGTCGCCGGAGATTCCGGGCGGCTTACCTGATCGGACGGTGATCGCGGCTGCCGACGGGATTTTGTGATGCGCCGGTTGACGAGGGATGAACGCTCACGTTTATTCGCAGACGGATGCTATTCGCGAGGGTGTGAAAGGAGGGCGGAAATCGGCCAGGCGGGACGGCGCGCCAAGCGGCTCGCGGCCAGGCGCAGCGCGCGGGGCTGATGGTCGCACGCAGCGGCCAGGGCCCGGGCCGCGCCCGGTTCCCGGGCCAGGCGCCCGGGGCCCAGGGCGCGGGACAGCAGTTCGATCCCCTCGTCGGGCGTCATCCGGCCGACGGTGACGGTGCGTCCACCGGGCAGCGGTCGTCCGGCGGTGACGAGAGCCGCGCTTCCGGGCTCGGCCGGCAACAGCGGGCGGACCTGCTCGGCATCGACGGCGCCGTCGAGCAACACCAGGACGCGCCGTCCGGCGAGCAAGTGGAGGTAGAGCGCGCGCAGGTCGGCGAGGCCCGGCGGGACGGCCGGCTCCTCGACGCCCAGGGCCCGCACGAAGGCGGCCAGGACGGCGGCCGGGTCCGCGCGGGGGACCTTCCCGTCCAGGTCGGCGTGGAGCTGGCCGTCGGGATAGCCGGGGGCGAGCCGGTGGGCGGCGTGGACGGCGAGCGCACTCTTGCCGTAGCCGGGCGGTCCGGTGACGGTGACCCAGCGTGGGCCCGGCGCGGTCAGGGCGGTGGCGAGCTCGGTCAGCAAGGCCGCCCGGCCGGTGAAGTCGGCGATGTCGGGCGGGAGTTGGAATGGTCGGCGAACCGGGCGGGGGGCGGTCCGGGAGGCCCAGGGCGTCCAGCTCGCCAGGTCCGGGGCCCGGTCGCGGAGGCGTGCCGCCAGAGCCTTTGCCTCGCCGCCGGAGGCGGAGCCGGCGAGCAGGGCGAGGGCCTGCTCGGTGCGGCCGGCCCGGGCCAGCGCGAGCGCGTGGGGGACGACGGTGCCCGGCTTCGGCTCGGGTTCCGCCGTGAGCGTCAGCCCGAGTTCGACGTCGAGTTCGAGCCGGGCCTGCCGGGCCTCCTCCCGGCGCCCGGCCAGCATCCGGCGGTCGTGTTCGGCGTACGGGCCCGGCACGCCGTCCAGGGCCACCGGCGCGGACCACCGGCCGAGCGCGGCTGTGAGCAGGGCGTGGGCCCGCTCGGGCTGTCGGTTCCGGCGGGCGGCGGTGGCGGCGGCGAGCTCGGCGAGGAACACCGTACGGTCGATGTTCGCCGGGTCCGCATCCAGCCGGTACGCCTTGCCGACGTGCCGCAGGACATTGCCGCCCTCGGCGGTGCCGCCCTCGTCGCCCAGGATGTTGCGCAGCCGGTACATGGTGGCGGGCAGCCCCCTGGCCCGGTTCGGCGCCTCGTCACCCTCCTCGCCCCAGACGCCGTCGATGATCTCCGCGACGGGCACCGGCCGCCCGGCGTGGGCGAGCAGGACGGCGAGCACCGCGCGGTCCCGAGCCCGGTTCAGCCGCAGCTCCCGATCGCCGCGCCGGGCCCTGAGCGTTCCAAGCGTGCTAAAGTGCAGCTCCAGGGATCCTCCTTGCGCGACCGAATCCGACATCCGGTCATGTTACGGAGGCGATGAGCGCCGACAAGCGGGCCGGTCGGTATCACGCCATCGCCCGCCGGGCGCGGTGACCCGTCGGAAGCGGCGCGCGAAGTCGCCGGTCCGGTCGAACCTCTCGACCTCGCTGCCGAACGGCCGACTCGAAGGAGGGCGGCAGCGTGCAGTCATGGTCCCGCGACAACGACGGCCTGTTCGGCGAGCCGAGGGCTACCGGCCGAGGGCGACCACCAGCGCTTCGGCCTCGTCCATGTCGACTTCGAGACGCGGCAGCGCACCCCGAAGGCCTCGTACGCCTGGTACCGCGACCTGATCGCCGTTCATCGGGCCGGGAGTGCACGGTGGCCGGGCGGTGGCACCGGCCCCTTCGCGCAGCAGTGCGGTCCCGGCGGTGGATCACCGCCAGGAGCGTGTCATCACCACGGCGGCAGCCGCTCCCAGGGCCATGGCGAAGGGGAGCAGGGCGACGACGCCGAACCTCAGGCGGCGGTACCGGTCCTCGTACTCGCTCCGCAGGTCCCGGCAGCGCTGCGCGATGTGGGTGACGACCTGGCGGGACACCTGGAGGCGACTTTCGGTGTACGCGTGTTCGACCTCCTCGCGCTGGCCGGTCGTGAGCCAGGGAAACAGCTCGGTGAACGCTGCGGCGTCCCGCTGGGCCGTGGCGATCTCCGCCTGCCACAGCAAGTAGCCCTCCAGCTGCCGCAGGCTGCCGGCGATGGTGTCGGTGGTGTCTTCGTTCATCACGAACCTCACGGACGGCAGGTGGGTGGCTGCGCCGTCCTGCGGGACCGTGTTCCCGCAGGACGGCGGTCGTCGGCTTCGCCGGGACCGGTGGTCAGGCGTCGCCGCCGGGGCGGGGCCCGCGGCGTTGCGGAACGTCGTACTCGGCGGGGGTCACGCCGGTGAGGTGCTTGGCGGGCTCGCCGTGGTTGTCGAGGTAGTCGCGGGCGGCGATGTCGGGGTGGTGCAGGTCGAACGCCGGGGATTCGGAGCGGATGCGCGGCAGGGTGAGGAAGTTGTGCCGCGGCGGCGGGCAGGAGGTCGCCCACTCCAGCGAGCGGCCGTAGCCCCACGGGTCGTCCACCTCGAGCTTCTCGCCGTACTTGGCCGTCTTCCAGACGTTGTAGAGGAACGGCAGGATCGACAGGCCGAGCAGGAAGGCGCCGACGGTGGAGACGGTGTTCAGCGTGGTGAAGCCGTCCGAGGCGAGGTAGTCCGCGTAGCGGCGCGGCATGCCCTCCGCGCCGAGCCAGTGCTGGACGAGGAAGGTGGTGTGGAAGCCGACGAACAGCGTCCAGAAGCAGATCTTGCCGAGACGCTCGTCGAGCATCTTGCCGGTCATCTTCGGCCACCAGAAGTGGAATCCGCCGAACATCGCGAACACCACCGTGCCGAACACCACGTAGTGGAAGTGCGCCACGACGAAGTACGAGTCCGAGACGTGGAAGTCGATCGGCGGCGCTGCCAGCAGAACGCCCGTCAGGCCGCCGAAGAGGAAGGTGACCAGGAAGCCGACCACCCAGAGCATCGGCGTCTCGAAGCTCAACGAGCCCTTCCACATGGTGCCGACCCAGTTGAAGAACTTCACGCCGGTCGGCACCGCGATCAGGAAGGTCATGAAGGAGAAGAACGGCAGCAGCACCTGCCCGGTGACGAACATGTGGTGCGCCCACACCGTGACCGAGAGGCCGGCGATCGCGATGGTGGCGGCGATCAGGCCGGAGTAGCCGAACATCGGCTTGCGGCTGAAGACCGGGACGATCTCCGACACGATGCCGAAGAACGGCAGCGCGATGATGTAGACCTCGGGGTGGCCGAAGAACCAGAACAGGTGCTGGTAGAGCATGGCGCCGCCGTTGGCCGGGTCGAAGACGTGCGCCCCGTACTTGCGGTCGGCCTCCAGCGCGAGGAAGGTCGCGGCGAGCACCGGGAAGACCAGGATCACCAGCACGGCCGTCAGCAGGACGTTCCAGCAGAAGATCGACATCCGGAACATCGTCATGCCGGGGGCGCGCATGCAGATGATGGTGGTGATGAAGTTGACCGAGCCGAGGATGGTGCCGAAGCCGGAGAAGGTCAGCCCCATGATCCACATGTCCCCGCCGATGTTCGGGGAGTGCACCTGGTCGGAGAGCGGCGGGTAGGAGAACCAGCCGAAGTCGGGTGCGCCCTGCGGGGTGAGCAGGCTGGCGACGACGATCAGTGAGCCGAACAGGTAGAGCCAGTAGGCGAACATGTTCAGCCGGGGGAAGGCGACGTCCGGCGAGCCGATCTGCAGCGGCATGAACCAGTTGGCGAAGCCCGCGAACAGCGGGGTCGCGAACATCAGCAGCATCGCGCCGCCGTGCAGCGTGAACAGCTGGTTGAACTGCTCGTTCGAGATGATCTGGTTGCCGGGGCGGGCGAGTTCGGCGCGCATCACCAGGGCCATCACACCCGCGACCAGGAAGAAGGCGAACGACGTCCCCAGGTACAGCGTCCCGATCTTCTTGTGGTCCGTGGTGGTGAGCCATTGCACGAGAACTCTGCCCCGGCCCCGTGGCTGCGCACTCACCTCTGCCGTTTCCGTCCCAGCGGTCATCGGTTAAGCACTCTCCTCGCCGTTTTGCCCTGATCGCCACCATCATGGTGGAGTCGGGCCGCTGCGCACGGTGAACGGCAGGTGGATCCGTGTCGGTATCACCCGTTTGCCGTCGGTCCGAGCTGCCCGACGTGGCGTCCGGCGTCTCGGCGGCGCACCCGGGAGCCGTCCTGCGCCCGGTGCCGCGACCTGATCACCGGGTACCGGGAGAGCCGTGGGCGGGAGCGGGGTCGAGCGGAAGGGCCGCTGACCGGGGCCGTCGGCAGCCCGTCGTGGCGTACGCCGTACGGGCGGCCTGCCGCGAAGCCCGTACGTACCGGATGCTCCGGCCCCTGGGCGCGGCGCATTCTTGAGGGCATGGACGTCGAACGGCGCTCGGGCGGCGAGAGGCCGTGGGGTCGGGTCCCGGCCCTGGTGCTGGTGCCCGTCGGTCTCCTCGTGGTGCTCGTCGTGGTGATCGCCCGGTCGCCCGACTCGGTCCGTCTGGGACCGCTGCTCGTGATCGCCCCCGCACTGACCCCGTCCTTCGCCGGGCCGCGGGTGACCGCCGTCGTCGCCGCGCTCACCGTCGCCGCCGGTGTCCTCGTCGCCGTCCTGCGCGGCGGCCTGACCGCCGGCTACCACCCGGCGCAGCTCGCCGCACTCGCCGCACTGTCCCTGATGATCGTGGTCTTCGCGGTGGTCCGGGAGCGCCGCGACCGGCAGCTCGCTCGCGCCCAGTCGGTGGCCGAGGCCGCCCAGCGCGCTCTGCTGCGCCCGATTCCCGAGCGGATCGGTCCGCTGCAGATCGCGACCGTTTACCTGGCCGCCGAGCACGAGGCGCAGATCGGCGGTGACCTCTACACGGCGACCCGTACGGACGGCGGGGCGCGGATGATCGTCGGGGACGTCCGGGGGAAGGGCCTGGCCGCCGTCGGGGAGTCCGCCCTGTTGCTCAGCGCCTTCCGGCTCGTCGCCGCCCAGCACGCCACGCTGCCCGACCTCGCCCGGACACTGGACCACAACGTCAGCCGGTACCTGCTCGACTTCGCCCAGACCGACCGGGAGACCGCCGAGCACTTCGTCACCGCCCTGCTCCTGGACATCCCCGACGACGCCCCGGTGGCCCGCATGACCAACTGCGGGCACCCGCCACCGCTGCTGCTGCGCCACGACCGCGTGATCGGACTCGACGGCGGCGGTAGCGCGCCGCCCCTGGGCCTCGGTGTCCTGGCGGCCGCCGACTACCCGGACGACGCGTTCCCCTTCGAGATCGGGGACACGCTCCTGCTCTACACCGACGGCGTGGTCGAAGCCCGTGACCGTTCCGGTGTGTTCTACCCGTTCGCGGACCGGGTCGCCCGGTGGGCCGGCAGCACGCCGGAGGCGCTGGTCAAGCACATCCGCCGTGACCTGCTGGCTCACGCCGGTGGGCGGCTCGGCGACGACGCGGCCGTCGTCGCCATCCGGCGTACGGACGGGTCCGAGCACCGCCTGCACGGGCTGCTGTAGACGGCCCACCGACGTGGCCGGCCGGCTGCCCGGTGCGGCGGCCGCGGCTCCGCCGCCGGCAGGCCGCCCACGGAGCCGCCTGCGGCCGGGGCGATCAGGGCACCAGGATGCTGACGGTCTCCACGACGCAGGCCGGCTTGTCGAGGCCCTCCACCTCGACGGTCACCCTCGCCGTCGCCTGGTGGCCACCGCCGCCGGGCACCACCGACAACAGCTCCACCCCGGCGCGCACGTTGGAGCCCACCGGGACGGGGGACGGGAAACGGAGCTTGTTGGCCCCGTAGTTGACGCCCATGCTCAGCCCCTCGACCCGGTACACCTGCCAGACCAGCATCGGCACCAGCGACAGCGTGAGATAGCCGTGCGCGATGGTGGAGCCGAACGGACCCTGCGCCGCCTTCGCGGGGTCGACGTGGATCCACTGGTGGTCGCCGGTCGCCTCCGCGAAGGTGTCGATCTGCTGCTGGGTGACGGTGTGCCAGTCGGAGTACCCGAGGTGGGTGCCGGCCGCCTGCGCGAGCTGTTCGATGCCGTGGAAGGTCTTCATGTGCTCTCTCTCCTCGTTCTCCGCTCAGTCCTGCGGTCCGCCGGCGACGTAGAGGACCTGGCCCGAGACGAACCCGGCGCCCTCGCCGGCGAAGAACGACACCGCGTGCGCGATGTCCTCGGGCCTGCCGGTACGGGCGACCGGGATCTGCGTTGCTGCGGCCGCCTTGAACTCGTCGAAGGTCATGCCGATCCGGCGCGCGGTCTCGGCCGTCATCTCGGTCTCGATGAACCCGGGGGCGATCGCGTTGGCCGTGACGCCGAACCTCCCGAGCTCGATGGCGAGCGTCTTGGTGAAGCCCTGGATCCCGGCCTTGGCCGCGGAGTAGTTGGCCTGGCCGCGGTTGCCCAGTGCAGAGGTGCTCGAAAGGTTGACGATCCGGCCCCAGCCGGCCTCGGTCATGTGGCCCTGGACGGCACGGGTCATCAGGAACGAGCCGCGCAGGTGAACGTTCATGACCGCGTCCCAGTCGTCGGCGGTCATTTTGAACAGCAGGTTGTCGCGGGTGATGCCGGCGTTGTTGACCAGCACGGTGGGCGCGCCCAGCTCCCGGGCGATCCGGTCCACGGCGCCCTGCACGCCCGGCTCGTCCGCCACGTCCACCCCGACGGCCAGCGCCCGGCCCCCGGCGGCCTCGATCTCCTCGACGACCGGCTTGCAGGCCTCCTCGTCCAGGTCGATGACCGCGACGGACAGGCCGTCGGCCGCGAGCCGCTTCGCGACGCCTGCTCCGATGCCGCGGGCCGCTCCGGTGACGACGGCGGTACGAGTGGTGTTCATTGTGTCAACTCCGCTTCGAGTCATGGGTGTTGGTGGTAGGGGTCGGGAGCGGCCGTCGGGACAGGCCGGGGATCAGGTCGGCGAGCGCGGCCCGGGTGGTGCCGGCGTCGGTGTGGAGCAACGCCTGCATGCCGACCGCACGGGCGCCGAGCACGTTCGGCTCGGCGTCGTCGACGAACAGCGCCCGCTCGGGCGGCACTCCGAGCAGGTCCAGGGTGAACCGGTAGATCGGGGCCAGCGGTTTGCGCAGGCCGACCTCGCCGGAGATCACGACGGGATCGAAGAGCGGGTCGATCCGCTCGCGCGGGTAGGTGTTGCCCCAGCTGTTGGACAGCAGGGCCACCCGGATCCCGAGGTCGCGCAGCTCACCGGCCAACTCGAACATCGCCGGGTCGGGCCGCATCCCGGCGAACAGGCGGGCGAGGACGCCGACCGGCTCGACCGGCGCGCCGTGAACGGTGACCAGTTCGGCGGCGAGCAGTGCGTCGAACTCGTCGATCGTCAGCTCGCCGGTCTCCAGCCGGTGGACGGGGGTGCCGTCCTCGGCGTCGCGGGACAGCCAGGCCCTGAGCGTCCGGGAGAAGGACTCCGGCCGGATGCCGTCGGCCTGCAGCCATGCCGCGATCGAGTTCCGGACCGGTCCGGTGAGGACGCCGCCGTAGTCGAGGACCACGGCCTCCACGGTGGTCACGAGAGCCGCTCCAGCACCATCGCCATGCCCTGGCCGCCACCGACGCACATGGTCTCCAGGCCGAACTGCTTGTCGTGCCACTGCAGCGAGTTGATCAGGGTGCTGGTGATCCGGGCGCCGGTCATGCCGAACGGGTGGCCGACGGCGATGGCACCGCCGTTCACGTTGAGCCTGTCCTCCGGCACGCCGAGGTCGCGCGCCGACGGGATGACCTGGGCGGCGAACGCCTCGTTGATCTCGACCAGGTCGATGTCGCCGATGGCCAGGCCGGCACGTGCCAGGGCCTGCTTCGAGGCCTCGACCGGCCCCAGGCCCATGATCTCCGGGGACAGCGCCGAGACGCCCGTGCTCACGATCCGCGCCAGCGGGGTGATGCCGAGCTCCCTGGCCCGCGTGTCCGACATGACGACGAGGGCGGCGGCGCCGTCGTTCAGGGGGCAGCAGTTGGCGGCGGTGACGGTGCCGTCGGGGCGGAAGACGGGCTGCAGCTGGGAGACCGTGTCGAGGGTGACCCCGGCCCGTGGCCCGTCGTCCTCGGTCACCCGGCTGCCGTCGGGCAGGGTCACCGGGGTGATGTCGCGCTCCCAGAAGCCGTCGGTGATCGCCTTCTCGGCCAGGTTCTGGCTGCGCACGCCGAAGGCGTCCTGTTCCGCGCGGCTGATGCCCTTGAACTGCGCGACGTTCTCGGCCGTGTGGCCCATGGCGATGTACGCGTCCGGCAGTTGGCCCTCGGTGCGCGGGTCCACCCACGTCCGGCCGCCCTCGGCGAACCGCTCGGTGCGGGCCTCGGCCTCGGCGAAGACCGGGTTCCTGGTGCCGGGCAGTCCGTCCGCGTTGCCCTGGGTGTAGCGGCTGACGGTCTCCACGCCGGCGGAGACGAACACCTCGCCCTCGCCGGCCCTGATCGCGTGCAGTGCCATCCGGGTGCTCTGCAGGCTGGACGAGCAGTAGCGGTTCACCGTGGTGCCGGGGACCGAGTCCAGTCCGGCGAGGACGGCAACGATGCGCGCCATGTTGAAGCCGGACTCGCCGGCCGGCTGGCCGCAGCCGAGTACCAGGTCGTCGATCGTCCCCGGGTCGAGCTGGGGCACCTTGGCGAGGGCGGCCCGGACCATCTGGACGGTGAGGTCGTCGGGGCGCAGTTCCTTCAGCGAGCCCTTGAAGGCCCGGCCGATCGGCGAGCGGGCAGTGGCAACGATGACGGCTTCGGGCATGGCTTTCCCTTCGGCACTTACTAAGCGCTTGCTTAGTTCCTCAGGCTGCAGCAGATGCGACACGGGCGTCAACAGGACCGATTCAGCGGCTCGGTGTGGACCGCGTCACATGCCCGGCGGCCGGCGGGGGCAGCGGCGGCGATCGCCGGGAAAGCGTTCTCGCGGCGCGAGGGCATGCCGAAGCTCCGCCGCAGCACGGGTCAACTGCGGCGGAGCGTCGGGTGGTTCACGATTGGGAGCGGAGTGCCTTCTTGAGGATCTTCCCGGTCGGCCCCTTGGGCAGTGCGTCGACCAGGCGTACCTCGCGCGGGTACTTGTACGCGGCGACCCTGTCCTTGCAGTAGGCGGCGATCTCCTCCGGTGTGGCCGACGCACCGGGCTTGAGCGCGACGTAGGCCAGGACGTCCTCGCCGAGCCTCTCGTGGGGCCTGCCGACGACGGCCGCCTCGGCCACCGCCGGGTGCGTGAACAGGACCTCCTCCACCTCGCGCGGGTAGACGTTGTAGCCGCCGCGGATGATCAGGTCCTTCTTGCGGTCGACGACGAACAGGTATCCGTCCTCGTCGGCGTAGGCGAGGTCGCCGGTGTGGAACCATCCGTTCCTGAACGCCTCGGCGGTGGCTTCGGGCCTCTTGTAGTAGCCCTTCATGACGTTGTGGCCGCGGACGACGATCTCGCCGACGTGGTCGGGCCCCGGTGGCAGCTCCTCGTCGTTCTCGTCGACCACCCGTACCTGAACGCCCCAGATGGGCCTGCCGATCGAGAGCACCTTCCGGGCCTCGGCACTGGTGTTGAACGTCGTGGTGCTCGCCGTCTCCGACAGCCCGTAGCCCTCCAGGACCACGACGCCCGGGAACCTCTCCTCGAAGGCGCGGATCACTTCACCGGGGATCGCGGCTCCGCCGGAGACTCCGACCCGCAGCGAGCGGAGGTCCCGGCCGGAGGTGTCGGCCGACAGGAGGGCGACGTACATGGTGGGCACGCCGGAGAAGACCGTGCAGCCGTGCCGCTCGACGGCGTCGAGCACCGACTCCTGCTCGAACCGGGGTACGAGGGCCATCGTGCCGCCGTACCGCACGCAGGCGTTCAGCACGCTCGACAGCCCGAAGACGTGGAACAGCGGCAGCACCGCCACGGCGACGTCGTCCTCGCGGAAGCCGAACAGTTCTCCGGCGACGGTGCAGTTCATGTAGAGCTGGAAGTGGGTGAGTTCGGCGCCCTTCGGCCGGCCGGTGGTGCCCGAGGTGTAGAGCAGCGCGGCGGTGTCGTCCGCGTCGGTCGGCTCGATCTCGCCGGTGTCCTCGCCGGAGCAGAGCTCGTCGTAGTGGACCGTGCCCGCCGGCAGCCCTGCGCCGCTCGGCGAGGTGACGACGTACGTCGTGACGCCCGCCACCTGCCGTGCGCCCCTGAGCGCCTCGTCGGCGAACGACTCGAAGGTCACCAGCAGCTTCGCGTCGGAGTCGTCGAGGTGGTAGGCGATCTCGGGGGCGCGGAGCAGCGGGTTGAGCGGGACCATCGTCAGTCCCGCCTTGAGGATCCCGAAGTACGTGAACAGGAACTGCGGCACGTTGGGCAGGTGGACGGCGACCTTGTCGCCGCGCTCCAGCCCGAGGGCGCGAAGGCCGTTCGCGACGCGGCCGGAGATCTCGTCGACCTGTGCGTAGCTGAAGGACGTGTCCGCGAAGTGGCACATCGGCTTGTCCGGACGGGCCTGGCGCGACTCCCGGAGCATGGTCGCGAGGTTGAAGCTCATGAGGGCACTCCCGAGGGGATGGGTGCTGTGCGGCCCGGGTGGGCGGGGGCGGCAGTCGGCGGTCCCGGAGGCGGCAGTGGAGAGGGGCGTGGGCGGTCGCCTGCGGTGTGGGCGTGTGACGGAGGCTATGACCCCCACCAGTACTAAGCAAGCGCTTAGTAAGTGTTACTGGCCGGTAATTTCCGCGGCGCGGTTGATAGGGTCGGCGCATGCGTCGGAGCGAGGGAAGATCTGCGTCCACCCCGGCCGCCCTCGCGGACGAGCTGTGGCCCGACGTCCAACCGGAGACCGCCCGCCGGCTGATGGCGGCCGGCCTCGAGTGCTTCGCCCGGCAGGGCTACCACGCCACCACCACGCGCGACATCTCCGCGGCGGCGGGGATGAGCTCGGCGGCGCTCTACGTCCACTTCCCGTCCAAGGCCGCCCTGCTCTTCGAGATCGTGCGGAGCGGCCACGAGCAGATCCTCGCCGTGGTGGACCGGGCCGTCACAGGGGCCGGTGACCCGGTGGTGAGGATGGGCCGGCTGGCCCGGGAGTTCACCGAATGGCACGCCCGCCGCCACGCCGTGGCCCGGGTCGTGGCGTACGAGCTGAAGTCCCTGCCCGAGGACGACTACCGCACCGTGGTGGACCTGCGGCGCAGGATCGAGCACCTCACGCGGGGACTCGTGCGCGAGGGGATCGAGGCCGGTGTGTTCGAGGTCCGCGACGTGCAGGCCGCCGGCCGCGCCGTGCTCTCGCTCGGCATCGACGTCGCACGCTGGTACGAGGACCGCATGCGCACCTCACCCCGGGCCCTGGGGCAGCAGTACGCCGACCTCGTCCTCCGCATGCTGGGCGCCGACCCGGCGTAGTGCCGGCCCGCGGGATGGGCCCGCTGCGGTCACAGGCCCATGGACTTGGCGATGACCGTCTTCATGACCTCGCTGGTGCCGCCGTAGATCCGGAAGACGCGGTTGTCCGTGTAGAGGCGGGCAATGGGGTACTCGAGCATGTAGCCGTAGCCGCCGTGCAGCTGCAGGCACTTGTCGACGACCCGCGACGCCGTCTCGGTGCAGAAGAGCTTGGTGGCGGCGGCGTCGGCGGAGGTGAGTTCCTTCTGCTCGATGAGGTCCAGGGCCCGGTCGCAGAGGGCCTGTGCGGCGGCCACCTCGGCCGCGCACTCGGCGAGGACGAACTTGGTGTTCTGGAAGCCCGAGACGGGCTGCCCGAAGACCGTGCGGTCACGGGTGTAGGCGAGCGCGAAGTCGATCGCGGCCGCGGCGGCGGCCACGGCGGACACGGCGATGCCCAGACGCTCGGGAATCAGGTTGTGGGCGAGGTACGCGAACGCCCTGCCCTCCTCGCCGAGCAGGTTCTCCACCGGCACCTTGACGTCGGTGAAGGACAGCTCGGCGGTGTCCGAGCTGCGCAGGCCGATCTTCTCCAGCTTGCGGCCGACCGCGTAGCCCTCGCTGCCGGTGTCCACGCACAGGATGGACAGGCCGCCGCGGCGGTCGCCCGCCGGGGCCGGGGAGGTGCGGCAGACCACCAGCATCAGGTCGGCGAGGACACCGCCGGTGATGAAGGTCTTCGCGCCGTTGAGCACGTAGTGGGTGCCGTCCTCGGACAGCACCGCGGTGGTGCGGATGCCGGCCAGGTCCGAGCCGGTGCCGGGCTCCGTCATCGCGATCGCCGTCATCATCCGCCCGGAGACGAAGTCGGGCAGCCAGCGCTTCTTCTGCTCGTCGTCGGCGAACTCGAGCAGGTACGGCAGCACCAGACCGGTGTGCACGCCGGAGCCGCCGAAGGACACGCCCGCGCGCATCAGCTCCTCGACCACCACGGCCTGGTACTTGAAGCCGCCGACACCCGAGCCGCCGTACTCCTCCGGGACCTCGATGCCGAAGACCCCCAGGTCGCCGAGCTTGTGGTAGAACTCGCGCGGCGCGTGGCCGGCGGCCTCCCAGGCGTCGTAGTGGGGCACGACCTCGTGGGCGATGAAGTCCCGGATCATCTCCCGGAAGTTCTCGTGGTCCTCGGTGTAGACGGAGCGCTGCACTGCCTGTCCCTCCTCTGTGTCCGGGTGCCCGGGCGACCCCCGGTGGTCTTCGCCGCGGGGCCGCGCGAGGCGGCCGACGGCGGTTTCCGGCGGCCCTGAGCTGCGGTTCTGTCCTGCGACGCGCTCAACCTAGGGTGCGGGCCCGCGCATGGCCAGGTGCATCTGCACAAGACATCGGCCTATGGGTGTGCAACCTGCCCAACATGGTTCGGGCTAGCCTGGGACCATGAAGGACGGCTGGGCGGCGCCCGCGCCCGATGTGGCGGAACACATCCGGGCGACCGCGGAGCGGATGCAGGGCACGTTGGACGAGCTGCTCGCCGAGATCGGTCAGCAGTTGGCCCCCGACACGCCGGAGGCGCCGACCGACCCGGTCATGGCCCAGGAGATCGCCGCGAGCAACCGGGACACCGTCGGGCGCTGGGTACGCGCCAACCGGCTCCGTCCCGGCCGCCCGGTTCCCGCGGACCTGACGGCGCAGATCCTGGACGTGGCGCGCGACATGGTCCGACGCGGCGTCGACGAGCGCTATCTGGTCCAGGGCTACTGGCGCGGGCACAACCTGCTGTGGCGGTACTGGATGCGCGCCGCGCTCGCCGAGCCGGCCCCGCCGGAGGTGCTGGCAGTCTCCCTCGACCTGGCGGCCCGCTCCATGTCCCGGTTCGTGGACCGCACCCTGGCCGGCGTCCAGAAGCACGTGGAGCACGAACGCGACCAGCTCGTCGGCGGCATGCCGGCCCGGCGGCTGGAGACCGTCAACCTCCTGCTGCAGGGCGCGCCGATCGGCGAGGAACGGGCGAGTGCGCGCCTCGGCTACGACCTGCGCCGGCGTCATCTGGCCCTGGTGCTGTGGCACGCGCCCGGCGTGGCGGAGCAGGGCGAGCTGGAGTCCGCGGCCGATGCGATCGCCGAGGCGGCCGGAGCACGGCGGCCCCTCACCGTCGCCGCGGGAATCTCGGTGCTGTGGGCCTGGATCGCGGTTCCCGGGCGGGTGGACACCGAGGTCCTCGCCGAGGCGCTCGCCGCCACGGGCGGCAACGCCCGTGCGGCCGCCGGGATGCCGGGTGACGGTCCCACCGGTTTCCGGCTCAGCCACCAGCAGGCGCTGACCGCCCAGCGGCTGACGTTCCGGATGCACCAGCCGCCCCGTCTCACCGCCTACGAGGACGTCCAGGTCGTCGCCATGGCGGCACACGACGAGGACCAGGCACGCGAGTTCGTCGCCGCCACGCTCGGTGGGCTGGCCGACGCGTCCCCCGAACTCGCCCGGACGCTGCGCGTCTACCTGCAGGAGGACTGCAACGCCGGCCGCGCCGCGCGCCGGCTGTACACCCACCGCAACACGGTCCTCAACCGCATCGCCCGCGCCGACGCCCTGCTGCCCAGGCCGCGTCCCGGACGCGGGCTGCAGATCGGCCTCGCACTGGAGCTGCAGCACTGGCTCGGGTGACACGCACCGGCCCCCGTCGGGGACGGGGGCCGGTGGGCGAGGGCCTAGGAGTTGTCTTCAAAGGGCGCTCGGGTGGTCGATTCACGGGCGCGCGCGGGAGGTGCCCCCACGCGCCCCCATGTGGCATCCGTACGCCTTTGCTAGGTGCACTTCTCGTCGATCTTGTACTGGAGCGCCTTCGGGTAGTCGTGCCGGCTGAGCCGGACGCGGGCCAGGATCGGCGCGTGGTTGAGGTCGTTGCCGGGATCGGCGATGTCCCGCAGGAGCGAGTCGAGCTCGGCGTGGGTGGTGAGTTCGAACCCGTGCATCCGGTCCTTGTCCGTGCCGAAGACCTCGGCCAGCTTCTCGTAGCGCCACGGGTGCAGCACGTTGTAGAAGTCGGCCCCGTTGGACGGCTTCTCCTTGTAGTAGCAGGGGCTGACCAGCATCTGCTCGATGCCGTAGAAGCCCTCGTTGTCCAGGACGAAGACCACCGGCCTCAGATGGTGACGTACGTGGGTGGACAGCTCCTGGCAGATCTCCTGGAACGAGCCGTCCCCGACGAACACGAGCGGGCGCTTCATCGGTTGCTGCCGTCCCAGCGCCACGCCCGTGGCCGCGCCGACGGAGTAGCCGATGGACAGCCAGCTGTTCTGCGCGAGGAAGCCAGCCCGCTCGGTGATCCGCAGGTTCATCGAGCCCAGCAGCGCGAACGCCGCGTCCGAGACCACCGTGAACGGAGAGGGGGCCTGTGGGTCGCCACCGGTGGCCCGGTGCTCCAGGAAGAAGTTGATGTGCTGGAAGAAGCTGTCGTACGTCAGCTCGGGCGGGTACCGGTCGGTGCTCAGCGAGTCCAGGAAGTCGGCCGTGCTGGCCGGGACGTCCAGGCCTGCCGCGTGCGCCAGCGCGAAGTGGTCGGCGGGGAAGGTCTGCCCCGCCAGCGCCTCGCGCAACGCCGTGATGAACCGGCCGAGTTGGACGTCGGGGAAGTATCCGGCGCCGACGCTGACGCCGCCGCGTGCCGCCACGATCCAGTCGTCGCCGATCGACTGCTCGCCGCCGAGGTTCTTGGAGGTGGACCAGATCCCCAGGCCGATCCGGCACCCGGCGTTCTTGAAGGTCGTCCGGATCTCCGGCAGGCTCGCCCTGCCGTTGTAGACGCCGGCGAACAGCGGGTGCCGTTCGGACACCACGGACTTCGCGCCGACCGTGGTGCAGAACTGCATGCGGGTGGTCTGCACGAACTCCAGCAGCTCGTCCTCCAGCCGCCGGCGGACGAGTTCCTCGCCGGCCCAGACGATCGGTGCGCCGAACTTCCCGATCAGCTCCACCGCTGCCGTGACGGCCTTCTCCAGCATCTCCTCGTTGCGCCGGGTGAACGGCCGCTCGTGGGCGCGGAGCTCGCCCTGCGGGGGCTCGCACGGTGCGTGCCAGAGGTCCTCCATGACCTCCAGGTAGACCGGCTTGCGCTCGGTCAGGCACGCGGTGATCGCGCTGTCGATCTGCGAGGGGGCGAGTCCCGGGTTGGAGAGCACCTGTGCGTCCACCGTGACCTGCCGGTAGACGTCCAGGTTGCTCTCCCGGCGCGGGCTCATGTGCGAGGTGAGCAGGCCGACCGCCTGCTGGTTGAGCCACTGTTCGTAGGACGGCGCCGCGTTGATCGCGATCAGTGGCACGTCCTCGACGTAGGCGCCGCCGATGGTGTTGAGGAGGCTGAACGCGCCCACCCCGTAGGTCACCGCCACGGCTCCGACGCCCTGCTCGCGACCGTCCGGGTCGGCGTCGGCGGCCCGCACCCGGGCGTAGGCATCCGCGGCGTAGCCCCCGCCCATCTCGGTCGGGGTGCCGATCCAGCGCACGGCCGTGGTGGCCTGCATGATCGTCAGGAACGGGCCGAGGAAGTCCCCGGGAACCCCGAACAGGTGCCGGATGCCCAACTGTTCGAGTCTGGTGGCCAGGTAGCGGGCCACCGTCCATTCGCCGTCGCCGCTCATCCGCGCAGGGCCTCCTGTCGGCTCTCCCGCCGCAGCCGGACCTCGGGCCGGATCTCCGGTTCCGCCGGGGCCGGCGGCGCCGGTGCCTCGTGGACGGCGACGGCCGCCCGGACGGCGGTCTCCACCGCGCCCTCGATCCAGGCGTGCTTCAGCGAGGCGTGCTCGCCGGCGAAGTGCACCGGGCCCTCCGGCTTGACCACGTCGAGGTGGAAGCTGGTCATCTGGTGCGGGGTGTACACCGCCGCCTCGCCGAAGGCGTACGGGTCGCGCAGCCAGCTCTGGGTCTTCCCGTAGCCGGTGTAGAACACCTCGATCCGCCGACCGTGCACCGACTGGAGGTTGCGCAGCGCGTAGACGTACCGCTCGTCGTCCTCCATGGAGTCCCAGCGCACCGCGTCGTCCGACCAGCTGTAGCTCGCCAGCACCACCCCGCCGCCGTTGCCGTCGGGCACCGGGTGCGAGGGGTAGTACATGAAGCGGTTCGGGTTGTCGGTGGTCGAGCCTCCGCCGAAGCAGTCGGTGGCGGGGCGCACGCTCGCCCGGAGCAGCGGGGTGTGCCGGTACACCTCCCGCTGGCCCCGGCTGATCCGGCGCTCGTCCACGCTCGGGTGCGCGCCGAGCAGCACCTCGGGCAGGTCCCGCGGGGGGCGGTGGCCGTTCTGGGCGGCGGCCACGGCCGCCTCTGCGTCGTCCTCGCCCGCCCGCTGGTAGTACTCGTACAGGCCGGGTGCGATGGTGTCGAGTTCGACCTTCCAGTCGGCCTCGGTGAACTCCCACCACCGGCGGGAGAACTCCAGCAGCACCTTGGTGGCCTGGTCGTAGTGGGTCTCGATGATCGCCCGGCGCTTCTTGTAGGAGAACGGCGGCGTCACCTGGACGAACCGCAGCGCGGAGAACGGGACGGTGACGATCGCGAAGTCGCCCTTCCAGACGGTGGGTTCGGCCTCCGGGTCGTCCTCGGGGACGGTCTCGACGGCGACCTGCGGCCCGACCGGGCCGACGCTCCGGGCTCCCCCGCCGTCCCGGCGCGGGTCCCAGTACTCCATCCGGATCATTCGCTCGCCCATCCGCAGCTCCTCCCGCAGCTCCTCGGCGAGCGCGTCGGGCAGCTTCGAGCTGCCGCCCACGATCTCCCAGTACGTGGCGTTCGGGTTGATGTCGCTGCGGCCCAGGAAGGTGTGGAAGAAGGCCAGGTGCAGCCGCGAGGTCATGTTCTCGATCGTGCCGATCGCCTCGATCGCCTCGTCGCTGAAGCCCGCGTACTCGCGCAGGAAGCGGCCCATCGAGTACCCGTCGAAGTCGCGGATCACCCGGGCCCAGCCGTCCAGCCACTCGGCGAACGGCTTGTTCACCCGCTTGCCGTCCCTGATCACCGAGTAGTAGTCGCGGACCGGCTCCAGGGCCTGGTTGACCATGTCGGCGGCGGTGATCCGCACCTCGTCGCCGGTGAGGTGGAAGCTCTCGTTGACGCAGCTCGGATCGGCGGCGTACTCCTTGCGGCGGGCCTGGACCCGGTTGGTGCGGATCCAGGAGTTGAAGCGTTTGACCGGTTCGCGGAAGTCCGGGCTGTCCGCGCCGTACTTCCAGACCTTGCCGGGTTCGAACGACTCGTAGACCACCGGTGGGACGGGCGCGTTCTGGTTGCCGGTGTCCGGATCGACGTCGACGTTGAAGAACAGCTGCCGTCGCAGGCCGAGGCTGTCGACCAGCGCGAGGGTGAGCGGGTGGAAGCCGGGCAGCCGCATGGCCCCGGCCTCGGCGTACTGCTCCGGGTCGCGGAACGGTCCGTCGACCGCGTCGCCGGTGGACCGGAAGGTCTTGATCCGCCCGCCGACCCGGCTGGCGTTGGCCTCCAGGATGGTGACGTTGTGTCCGGCGTCCTTGAGCAGCTTCCCGGCGACCAGGCCCGCGATGCCCGCGCCGATGATCAGCACGTCCTTGGGTTCGTCGGTCTCCGGAATGCCGTCCTTGATCAGTACGTCGAGGTAGCGGAGCTTCAGGTCCTTGTCGTCCGGACCGACCAGTAACAGCTCGCGCGCCAGCCGCTGGCAGGTCTGCCAGCGGGCGCGTTCACCGGCCGTGCCTTCGATGACGGGGTTCTCCATGGTGTCTCCTCGGGGATGCCCGGCGGTCAGGGACCGACCGGCTTTGTCGGGGGGAGGTGCTCGCCCTCGGCGAGGGGTCGCAGCGTGGTGGTCGAAGGTGTCGGGGCGTGGAGCGCGCCGACGGCGCCGGAGATGCCGTCCGCGCGCCCGATCCCGGCCGTCGGGCGAGGCCGACGGCCTCGTCGAAGCCGCTGGGGACGTGTGCGGGGGCTCCGGCTCTCCGGGGGTGAACTCGGGGCGGCGGACCGGTGCTGCCGGACCAGCCCGAACTGCTGCTCCGGTGGGACCACGTCACGGGCGGACTTCAGCCCGCGGCCCCGGCCGTCGTCCGCTTCACGCTCGAACTCCGGCCGTACGGGATGCCCCGGCGCCTAGGCCGGTGGCTCCTCGGCCTGTCGTCGACGATGCCGGCGAAGGCGCGCGGGCGGGTGTGGCGGAGGCGGGCGATTCGGTGGGACGGGCGGGGGCCGAGGTCACGCTCGGGTCCTCGCGGTGGGTGACGGGCAGAGGTGATCACAGCACGTGAATTCCTCCGTACCCAAAGTAGCTTCGCCGTCGAGGGTCCTGTCAACCGGAGGCGGGCCTCCCGACGGTCTCACGCGGTGTCACCGGACGGGTTCGACCCGGGCGGCTGCCGAAGCCGGAGCCGACTGCGGGGCGCCGGGTCGGGCGGTGCGCCGGCGGTGCCGCGACGTGCGCGGTCTTTCGGGCGGGGTCGGTCGGCCGGGACGATCCGGGTCCGCAGGACACCGGGAGGCAGAGGGCTCCGAGGCGTGCCACCCTGCCCCTCGGAGCCGGGTGCACCCTGCTCGACCGCGCCCCGGCTTCCCGGCGGGGGGTGACAGCCCGTTCGTCGGGCCGAGCGCCACCACCGGCTCCTCGGCCTCGTCCACGTCGACTTCGAGACTCGGCGCCGTACCCCTGAGGCGTCCCACGCCTGGTACCGGGACCTGATCGCCGCCCATCGGGCTTGCCGTTCACTGTGCTTGGGCGGTGCACGGGAGGTGGCATCGGCGGCTGTTGCCGCCGACCGCGACGGTGTGTGGGTCTCGTCGTCATCCAGGGGGCCGAGACAGTCGCACGGTGGGCGGCACACGCCCCGCCTGCGCACCTTCGGCAGCGCGAGCGTCGGTGACACCTTGGAGTCGGCTGATCCAGTGCGGCGACCCGGCCGCGCGCCTGCCCGCTGCGGTCGGCCGGTGCTGCCAGGATGGTGGCGCGACGTTCGACAGGTGAAAGGGGCGGCCGCCGATGGTGTCGGACGAGGCCGTGATCGGTTGCCCCGGCACGCTGGTGATCGGGACCCGGGGAGCCGCCGGCCCGGGTGAGGTCCTGGTGAGGATCAGGGGCGGTTCGGAGACCTTCCTGGCCTGGTCCGAGGAGCCTCTGCCCAAGGGAACACCGGTTCTGGTGATCGAATCGCGCGGTACTCGCCAGGTCGACGTCATGGAGTGGACCGACCCCGTCGGCGACCCGGGGTCCGACCTCCCCGACGGACCTCGCTGAGGAGGCAACCAGGATGTTCGGTTATCGCGTTCCCGCCCCCGACCAGGCGATGCTGATCTCCGGTGGAAGACGGGGCCTTGCCGGCGCGCCGTTCCGCGTGGTGACCGGGCACGGGGCGTTCGTCCTGCAGATCTTCCGCAAGGTCCGCTTCCTGACCCTGGCGATGTGCGAGGCGGAGGTTGCCGAAACCTGCGTCACCAAGCAGGGCATCGCGCTGACGGCGCGGGCGGTGATCGCCTTCAAGGTCGGCAACGACACCGAGAGCATCGTCAACGCCGGCCAGCGCTTCCTCTCCGACCAGGACCAGATGTCCGTGCTGACCGGCCGGATCTTCGCCGGGCACCTGCGCGCCATCATCGGCTCGATGACGGTCGAGGAAATCGTCACCGAGCGGCAGAAACTCGCGACCGAGGTGCTCGACACCTCGAAGGCCGAGATGGCGAAGATCGGCCTGATCGTCGACTCGCTCCAGATCCAGTCGATCGACGACGGTGACACCGGCTACATCGCCGCGATGTCGGCCCCGCACCGGGCCGCCATCCAGCGCCAGGCCCAGATCGCCCAGGCACAGGCCACCCAGGCCGCGGCGGAGGCGGAGCAGCAGTCCGCCCGGAAGCAGGCCGAGTACGCCCGGGAGACGGCCGTCGTGAAGGCGCAGTACACCGCCGAGGTGGATCGGGCCCAGGCCCAGGCAGCCCAGGCCGGCCCGCTGGCGCAGGCGCACGCGCAGCAGGAGGTGCTGACGGCGCAGACCGAATTGGCCCAGCGCGCGGCCGAGCTGCGCCAGCAGCAGCTGGTCGCCGAGGTCGTGAAGCCGGCCGAGGCGGAGGCCGAGCGGATCAGGGTCCTGGCACTGGCCGAGGCGGAGCGGATGAAGATCCAGGCCGAGGCGGCGGCCTCGCACGACCGGGTGGCGCTGGACCGGATGCTGATCGACCAGCTGCCGCAGATCGTCAAGGAGGCGGCCGGTGGGCTCGCGGGCGCCAATGTCAACGTTCTCAACGGCGCCGACGGCTTGGGCGAGATCGCCGCAGGCTTGGTCGGCCAGGGCCTGACGATCCTGGACTCGGTCCGCGGGGGCCTGGGCACACCGCAGGGCCGCGCCGAACAGGACGGTGAGCCGGCCGGCCTCGAGTGAGGGGAACGCCGCCCGTCGCGAGGGGCAAGAGCCGGCTGTCAGGGCGTTCGACGGGCCGAGGGGCACCACCAGCGCTTCGGCCTCGTCCACGTCGACTTCGAGACGCAGAAGCGCACCCCGAAGGCGTGCTACGCCTGGCACCTGGGACCTGATCGCGCCCCACCGGGCCCGGTGCCCTTCGGCAGTGGTTCACCGGTGGCCCGACCGGGCCGAGGGCTGCCCGCTGCGCGGTGGCAACCGGAACAGCCCCGGCCCGTACCGGAGATCCCCTCGTCAGACCGTTCCCATCCAGGCATGGGTGCCCAGGAGGGTCTTGACGTCGGAGGCCAGTCCGTTCTCGGCGTTCACCCGGTAGCCGAGCTCGTACAGGGTGTTCTTGTCCCAGTTGGTGGTGAGCAGTCGGACGGGGACGTCGCCGGGGTGCGCCTGCAGCGCCCGCTTGAGTTCGGCGACCAGCTCCGGGGTGATCTTTCCGACCGGCACGGTGATCTGGACGGGTGGCTTGGTGCCGAGTTCGGCCGAGGAGATGTCGAGCGTGGTGATCTCCTGACCGAAGACGCTCAGCGCGCCGTCCCGTTCGTTGAGCCGGCCGCGGATCGAGATCACGTTGTCCTCGACCATCTGGGCGGACATCAGCTGGTAGGCGGCGGGGAAGAACAGCACCTCGACGGAGCCGTCGCGGTCGGCCAGGGTGATGATCGCCCAGGCGTTGCCGGCCTTGTTGATCCGCCGGTCGACGGCGGTGACCAGGCCGGAGAGCCTGACCTCGCCCTCGGTGCGGCCGGAGCCGAGCAGTTCGGCGATGGAGACGTCGCGGTTCTTGGAGAGTACGTGCTCGGCGCCGTCCAGCGGGTGACTGGAGACGTACAGGCCGAGCATCTCCCTTTCCAGGCTGAGCAGTTGCTTGCGCGGCCATTCGCGGTCGGGGAGGTCGAAGTCGAGGCCGATCGCCGGGGTGCCCGTCCCGGTGTCGAGGGCGCCGAAGAGGTCGTCCTGGCCGATGGCCTGCTGCTTCTTCACCCCGGTGACGGCGTCGATCGCGTTCTCGTGCACGGCGTTCAGGGAGAGCCGGGTGTGCCCGAGGGAGTCGAACGCGCCGGCCTTGATCAGCGAGTCGACGGTGCGCTTGTTGCACACCACCAGCTCCACCTTGTCCAGGAAGTCGGCGAAGGAGGTGTACTTGCCCTTCTCCTGCCGGGTCCGCACCAGCGACTCGATCACCGGGACGCCGACGTTGCGCACCGCCTTGAGGCCGAAGCGGACGTCGCTGCCGACGGCGGTGAAGTCGACGACGGACTCGTTGACGTCCGGGGAGAGGATCTTGATGCCCATCTGGCGGCACTCGGCCAGGTAGACCGCCATCTTGTCCTTGTCGTCCGCCACCGAGGTGAGCAGCGCGGCCATGTACTCGGCCGGGTAGTTGGCCTTCAGGTAGGCGGTCTGGTACGAGACCAGGCCGTACGCGGCGGAGTGCGACTTGTTGAAGGCGTAGCCGGCGAACGGGACCAGCACGTCCCAGACGGCCTGGATCGCCTCGTCCGAGTATCCGTGCTCGCGGCAGCCGGCCTGGAAGGGGATGAACTCCTTCTCCAGCACCTCCTTCTTCTTCTTGCCCATCGCGCGGCGGAGCAGGTCGGCCTGGCCGAGGCTGTAGCCGGCCAGGACCTGGGCGGCTCGCTGGACCTGCTCCTGGTAGACGATCAGGCCGTAGGTGGGGCCGAGGACTTCCTTGAGCGGCTCCTCGAGCTGGGGGTGGATCGGGACGATCTCCTGCTGGCCGTTCTTGCGCAGCGCGTAGTTGGTGTGGGAGTTCATGCCCATCGGGCCGGGCCGGTACAGCGCGGACACGGCGGAGATGTCGGCGAACTCGGTGGGCTTCATCAGGCGGAGCAGGGCACGCATGGGGCCGCCGTCAAGCTGGAACACACCCAGGGTGTCGCCCCTGGCCAGGAGTTGGTAGGTGGTGGGGTCGTCGATCGGGATCTTCTCGATGTCGACGTCGGCGCCCCGGTTGGCCTTGATGATCTTGATGCAGTGGTCGATGATGCCCAGGTTCCGCAGACCCAGGAAGTCCATCTTGATCAGGCCCATGGCTTCGCACGACGGGTAGTCGAAGCCGGTGATGATGGTGCCGTCCTTGTCCCGCATGTGCAGCGGGATCAGTTCGAGCAACGGGGTCGAGGAGAGGATCACCGCGGCGGCGTGCACGCCGGTGCCGCGGATCAGGCCCTCGATGCCCCGGCCGGTGTCGATGATCTTCTTGACGTCCGGCTCGTTCGCGTAGAGCGCCCGGATCTCGGTGCCCTCGTTGTAGCGCGGGTGGCTCTCGTCGAAGAGGTCCGCCAGCGGGACGCCCTTGCCCATCACGTCCGGCGGCATCGCCTTGGTGATCCGGTCGCCCATCGAGAAGGGGTAGCCGAGGATGCGGTTGGCGTCCTTGACGGCGGCCTTGGCCTTGATCGTGCCGAAGGTGTTGACCTGCGCGGTGTACGCGGAGCCGTACTTCTCGGTGACGTACCGCACCATCTGGTCGCGCTGGCGGTCGTCGAAGTCGATGTCGACGTCCGGGGGGTTGATGCGCTCGGGGTTGAGGAACCGCTCGAACAGCAGGTCGTGTTCCAGCGGGTCCAGCTGGGTGATCCCGGTCAGGTAGGCCACCATCGAACCGGCCGCCGAGCCGCGGCCCGGGCCGACCGGGATGCCGTTGTCCCGGCCGTACTGGCAGATGTCCGCGACCACGAGGAAGTACGCGTCGAAGCCCATCGGGGTGATGACGCCCATCTCCAGCTCGATCCGGTCCAGCACCTCCTGGCTCGGGTCGTCGCCGTAGCGGTGCTTCAGGCCGGCGGCGATCTTCTGGCGCAGGTAGGAGGCCTGGGTCTCGCCCTCGGGCACGTCGAACTGAGGCATCCGGTCGACGTAGGTGAACACCTCCTCGTACGACTCGATCCGCTCGGCGACGGCCAGCGTGTTGTCGCAGGCCTCCGGCAGCTCGCGGAAGAGCTCGCGCATCTCCTCCGAGGTCTTCACGTAGTAGCCGGTGCCCTGGAACTTGAAGCGGTTCGGGTCGTCCTTGTTCTTGCCCACGCCGACGCACAGCAGGCTGTCGTGGGCATCGGCCTGGTCGGCGGTCACGTAGTGGGAGTCGTTGGTGGCCAGCAGCGGGATGTTCAGCTGCTTGGCCAGGCGCAGCAGGTCGGCCCGGACGTCCCGCTCGATGGACAGGTCGTGGTCCATCAGCTCCAGGAAGTAGTTCTCCTTCCCGAAGATGTCCTGGTACGCGGCGGCGGCCTTGACCGCCTCCTCGTACTGGCCGAGCCGCAGCCGGGTCTGCACCTCGCCGGACGGGCAGCCGGTGGTGGCGATGATGCCGCCGGCGTTGGCGGCGATCAGCTCACGGTCCATCCGGGGCTTCATGTAGTAGCCCTCCATGGACGCGAGCGAGGAGAGCCTGAAGAGGTTCCGCAGGCCGGTCGCGTTCTGCGCCCACATGGTCATGTGGGTGTAGCGGCCGCCGCCGGAGACGTCCTTGCCGCCCTCGCCGTCCGCGCCGGTCGGGCGCTGGCCGCCGGGCGACCAGAACACCTGCTTCTTCTCGAAGCGCGAGCCGGGCGCCACGTACGCCTCGATGCCGATGATCGGCTTCACCGGGCTCTTGGCGGCGGCGTGGAAGAACTCGTACGCGCCGAACATGTTGCCGTGGTCGCTCATCGCGATGGCGGGCATGCCCTGTCTCTCCGCCTCCGCGAACAGCTTGCCGTTCTTCGCCGCACCGTCCAGCATCGAGTACTCGGTGTGCACGTGCAGGTGAACGAAGCCGGCAGACACGTGATGGCGCTCCTTGCTGATCGGGTCGGGGGAGGTGCACCACCCTAGCCATCGATGGAGATCGACTCGCCGTGAAGCACGCGCCACGACGATTCCTTGACGCGCCTGCCACGCCGCCCGGGCCCGGGTCGACGGGTTCTTGACGCCCGGGTCCGGCGACGGCGGCGGGCCGGGCTTCGCGCCGCGCCCGGGCGGACCGGTCACCGCGGCGGCCACCAGGAACAGCATCCGCAGTGGTACTTGCGGTGGCCTGCTGGCCGACCGCCGCCAATCTCCACTACGCGCAGCCGCTGCTCGAGCCCGTCGCCCGCTCCTTCGGCGTCGGTCAGGGCGCGGCCGCGACCGTGGTGACACTGACCCAGGCCGGGTACGCCCTGGGCCTGCTCTTCGTGGTACCGCTGGGCGGCGCACCTGGCCCCACCGGCCAGCGCGGCAGGGTCGTCGGCCGGGTGATGAGCGGTCTGCTGACCGGCATCCTGCCGGCCCGGACGGTGGCGAGCCTGGGCGCGGACCTGTTCGGCCGGCGCGCGAACTACGTGATCTCCGCAGTCCTGATGCTCGCCCTCGGCGTCGTCCTGCGCCGGCTGCTGCCCCGGCGGGCACCCGACCACACGGCCGGCTACGTCGCACTGCTGGCCGGCCTGGGCGGGCTGGTGCGGCGCGAGCCCGTGCTGCGTCGCCGTGCGGTGTGCCAGGCGACGATGTGCGGGGCGTTCACCACGTTCTGGACGGCCATCGCCTACGAGCTGATCGAGGAACACCACTTCGGCCAGGTGCAGATCGTCCTGTTCGCCCTGGTCGGCGCCGGCGGTGCGGCAGCCGCACCGGTCGCCGGCCGGATCGCCGACCGTGGACACGGCCGTAGCGCCGTCGGCGCCGCCCTGCTGCTCGCTCCGGGCGCCTCCGTGCTCGCCGCGCTCGGACACGGCAGCGTGCTGCTGCTCGCCCTCGCCGCGGTGCTGCTGGACTTCGCCGTGCAGTGCCATCAGGTGCTGAGCCAGCACGAGATCTACGCCCTGCGCGGCGAAGCCCGCGCCCGGATCAACACCATCTTCATGACCACCGTCTTCGCGGGCGGCGCCGTCTCCTCCGCCGTCGCCGGCGCACTGCACACCACCCACGGGTGGACGAGTGTCTGCGCCTTCGGAACAGCGCTGCCGCTCGCAGGCCTGATGGTGTGGGCGCACGGCCAGTGGACGGCACGCACCCGGGCATCGGCGGACGCCGTGCCGCGGCCGAGGCCGTGACCACCGCGCACAGGGCACGACCAGAGGTGGTCGGCCCCGCCGAGGGGCGTCATCCGGATCCGGTCGGCGAGGCTGCCAAGCGTCAACGCCCGGCCCGGCGGTCGTCCGTCAGGCCCACTTGATGGAGCAGCCCATGCTCGGCCGGTGCGGTTCCGGGACGGTCCGGCCGGCAAGCACCAGGTCGACGGCGTGCCGCAGCAGGTTCCCGGTGACCGGTTTCCCGTTGCCGGGCGTCGAGTCGTCCATCGCGCCCCGGTAGGCCAGCTCGCGGTTGGCGTCGTAGAGGAAGAAGTCCGGTGTGCAGGCGGCCTGGTACGCCCGGCCGACGGACTGGTCGAGGTCGACGAGGTACGGGAAGGCCCACCCCGTGCGTGTGACCTGGGCGTGCAGCCCGTCGGTGCCGTCGGCGGGTGCGACGGCCGGGCTGTTGGTGCAGATCCCGACGACCGCGAGGTCCGGGAACTCGCCGACCAACTCGCCGAAAGCCTGCTCGACGTGCCGTACGTACGGGCAGTGGTTGCACAGGAAGGCCACCAGCAGGGCGGGTGCGGCGGCGAAGTCGTCCCGTGCGACGACCCGGCCGTCGATCGCGGGCAGCGAGAAGTCCGGCGCCGGTGTCCCGAGTGGGACCAGGGTGGAGACGGCGGCCATCTGACTCACTTCCTCTGATCGACTGCGGTGGCCGTGCGCATGCCACCATGGTCGTCCGACGGGGCCGGCGATTGCCAATCCACCGATGGGGGAGTGCCCGAGGAGCATGTCTCCCTCAGCCGTGTTCGCCTGGTCGGCGATGGTCACCGAGCCCGACCGCACTCGATTCCCGACCGGCGTCCGGAGGTGCTGCGGTCCTGGCTACGGCAGCGGCAGCTCGGTCCACACGGTCTTGCCGTCCCGGGCGTAGCGCGTACCCCAGCGTTCCGTGAGCTGGGCGACCAGGAAGAGACCGCGGCCGCCCTCGTCGGTCATGCGGGCACGGCGGAGGTGGGGTGAGGTGCTGCTGCCGTCCGAGACCTCGCAGATCAGGAAGCGGTCGCGGATCAGTCGCAGGATCACCGGTGCCCCGCCGTAGCGGTAGGCGTTGGTGACCAGCTCGCTGACGGCCAGTGTGGCGGTGAAGGCCAGCTCGTCGAGCCCCCACTCGGCCAGTGTGGAGGTGGTCAGCTCGCGGGCCAGGCCGGCCGCGGTGGGGTCCGCGGGAAGTTCCCAGGAGGCCACGTTCTCTGCCGCCAGCACCCGGGTCCGGGCGATGAGCAGCGCGACGTCGTCGTGGGAGGGCTTCGGAAGCAGCGCGCCCTGCACCGCCGTGCAGGTCTCCTCGAGCGACCGGGCGGGCCGGCACAGCGCCTCGCGCAGCCGCTGCAGCCCGATGTCGAGATCGCGGTCCCGCGTCTCGATGAGCCCGTCGGTGAACAACGCGAGCAGACTGCCTTCCGCGAGCTGCAGTTCGGCAGCCTCGAAGGGCAGCCCGCCCAGGCCCAGCGGAGGCCCGGGGGGCAGGTCCAGGAGGCTGAAGCGGCCGTCCGGAGTCACCACCGCGGGCGGTACGTGGCCGGCCCGCGCCAGCGTGCACTGCCCGGCGGCGGGGTCGTACACCGCGTAGAGGCAGGTGGCGCCGACGATCTGCCGGCCCGGTGGACCTCCGTCGGCCGCCTCCTGCTCATCGGCCAGACGGCTCACCAGATCGTCCAGATGGGAGAGCACCTCGTCCGGCGCGAGGTCCAGGTTGGCCAGGGCGTGGACGGCGGAGCGCAGTCGGCCCATGGTGGCCGCGGCGTGCAGGCCGTGGCCGACGACGTCGCCCACGACCAGGGCGACGCGGGCGCCGGAGAGGGGGATCACGTCGAACCAGTCGCCGCCGATGCCCGAGCTCGGATCGGCCGGCAGATAGCGGTGGGCGACCTCGACGGCGCGGTGCTCGGCCAGTGCGTGCGGCAGCAGACTGCGCTGCAGGGTCAGCGCCGCCTGGTGCTGCTGGGTGAAGCGGCGCGCGTTGTCGATGCAGACGGCGGCGCGGGCCGCGAGCTCTTCGGCGAGCGTGAGATCGTCCTGCTCGAACGGTTCGGGCCGTCCGGCCCGCCACAGGCTGACGATGCCCAGCAGCAGACCGCGGGCGGTCAGCGGGACCACGAGCAGCGAGTGGGCGCCCAGGGCGACGGCGCGCCTGGAGCGCTCCGGGTCCTGGAAGTACCAGCCCGGGCTGGACTCCAGCTCGAACTCGAGCACCGGCGCCTGCCCGATGAGGCACTTGGCCTGGGGCGTTCGGGGATCGAAGGAGAAGACCTCGCCGACCGGATACATCACATCGAGCGCGGCCTGCTCGACCGCCCGGACCGCCGCTCTGCGCATCGGCCCGGATGCCGTCCGAACAGGTTCCTCGCCGCGGATCACCGGCTCCAGGAGGTCCACGGCGACGGCGTCGGCCAGATCGGGGACCACGACGTCGACCAGCTCCCGGGCGGTCTGCGCCACGTCCAGGGTGGTGCCGATCCGGGCACTCGCCCGGTTGAGCAGCGCCAGCCGGCGCCGGGACCGATAACGATCGGTGACGTCCTCCACCGTCTGGGTGACCCCGAGGACCTGGCCCGAAGGGTCCTGCATCCGGAAGGCCGAGATCGCCACCATGCGCTCACGGTCGGGATCCCGCCGTACCCGGCAGGGCTGCTCGGTGAAGATCAGCGGCTCGCCCGTCTCCAGGACCTGCCGCAGCAGTGCATCGATCGTCTCCACGTCGGGACCGATCAGGAAGTCACCCATCAGGCGGCCGTGGTGCTCTTCGACCGGGACTTCGCTGAACCGGGCGATCGCCCTGTTGACCCGCAGGATGCTCAGGTCGGGGGCATGTACCGCCAGACCGATCGGGGAGCGCCGGAAGAGGCCGTCCAGGACGGACCGGTCCGTCTCCCACTGGACCACCTCCTGGGCCGGCGCCATGACCAGGAACCACTCGCAGCGCAGGTCGACCCGGGTCACGGCACGGGCCCGGAAGCCCAGCTCCACCCTGTGGCCGCCACGGTGCAGCACCGGCAGCACCCCGTACCAGCCGTGCTCGCGCTCACACTCCGCGATCGCGTCCAGCACCGTGTCCCGATCGGCGGGGTGGACCAGGAACTCGGCGGCCGCGCGACCGAGCGCCTCGCCGGCCCGGTGGCCGAGCAGGGCCTCGGCCCGTTCGCTCCAGCCGACGACCGTGCCGCGGTCGTCCAGGACAGCCCATGCCGAACGGGCCACCGCGAAGGGGTCCTCTGGAGCCTCGCCGAACGCGGGCACCGGTGCGTCCATATCGCCAGTATCACCGAGGGCGGATCACCCGACGTGCCGAGACCGGCAGCGCCGCGAACCGGTCCGGGCCGGACCGCCGGGCGGCCGGGGGCGCCACCCGCGGCGGACGTGACGGCCGCGACGGGACGTGCCGGACGCGGTGGGTCCGGCCCCGGCGGTCAGTCGGCCCGCGGGGCCTGCTCGGGGTGGTAGGCGGTGAGCAGCAGGGGTCTCGGGCGGCGGTGCTCAGGAGGGTGCGGTGTCGTGTTCCGCCGGGACGACGACGACCGGGAGGCGGGCGTGGTGGACGACCTCGGTGCTGGTCGATCCGAGGGCGAGTCGTCCCCAGGCCCCCGATCCCCGGGAGCCGACCACCAGCAGGCCGGCGTCCTTGCTCGCTTCGAGGAGGACCTGCGCCGGGCGGCCGGGTTCGCAGACGATCTCCACGTCCACGAACGGTTCGCCGAGCTGTTCCTGCAGTTCTCGGACGGAGTCGGCCACGGCCTGCATGACGAGATCGCGCTGCTGGGGGACGGGCTGGCTGTCGGGGCCGGAGGAGACCGTCCATGCGAAGCCGGACTGCCGGGCGGGGGCGTACTCGTACGCGCAGACGGCTCGCAGGCCGGCGGCGCGCAGCCGGGCCTCGCGGAGCGCGAAGGTCACGGCATGCCGGGCCTGGGGCGAACCGTCCGTGCCAACCACGATCGGGCCGGCCGTGGGGCGGGCGGCAGGATCGGTCATGGGTGACCTCCAAGGACTCGGTGCGCGGCGTTGCGTGCGGCCGGCGCGGCCGGTAGGGGCACGGGTCCGGTCGGCCGTCCGTCGCGGGGTGCACTTCTCAGCCTGCCCCGGTCACTCCTGGGGCACCATCGCAGGCCGTGAGTCGTGTCCGGTCGGGCACGACCGGCGACCGACCGGTCGGCGGGGACCCGCTACGGCGCGACCGAATCCGGGGCCGCCCAGCGGAGCGAGTGCCAGGAGAGCACGGCGAGGGCCGTCGCCGCGGGCAACTCGGCGCTGTAGGCGAGGACTTGGGCGAGCAGGTAGTCGTGGCCGTGGTGCGCCGACCAGATGTCGAAGTAGGCGTCCATCGCCAGCAGGACGGCGGTGGCGGCGGCCAGCGGGCTGGTCGCCCGGTGGCGGCGGCGCACCATTGCGGCGAGCAGCAGCAGCGCCGCCACCTCCATGACGTCCAGCCAGACCCAGGAGTTGGCGAGGTTGCGCGCGCCGAAGCGGCGGACGGACAGGGCCAGCACCACGATCCACGGCACCAGCAGGGCCGCGGCCGTCCGCAGCCCGATCGGCAGCCATCGCCGGACGTCCGCCTCGCGGACCGTCGGCAGTCGTCCTGTTCCCGTCACGCGCCGATCGTATCGGCCGGCGGGCCGCGCGCGGGGCCGGGGACACCGCGCGGGGTCCACCGTGCGGCCCCGGCGGGCTACTTGGCCTCGACTCGTCCGATCGGGTCGGGGTCGGTCGCCAGCGCCTCGCACGCGGTCTGCCAGGCCGTGTCGCCGGGGTGGAGCCGGCTGCGGAGGTAGGCGGCGGTGAGCTGCGCGAGGGCGGCGACCCGCGCGGGGTTCTCGTCGGTGGTCTCGGCGGCGTCGTATCCGGCGATCCCGCCGAGTCCGTGCTCCGCCCCGAACAGGGTGAGCAGGGACTTGGGGCCGGGGGCGAGGGTGTAGGGGTCGGCGTGCCAGTCCGGGCCCATGTCGGTGAAGTGCCGGGAGTCGTCCTCGTCTCCCGCGACGACCAGGGCGGGGGCGGTCATGGTGGAGAAGTCGACGGCGCCGACGATCGGCCACTGCTCGGCCATGGGCCCGTTGAAGGCGTCGCCGCCCCTGCCGGGTGCGGCGAGCAGGACGCCCGCCTTGATCCGCGGCTCGGCCAGGTGCACCACCTTCCCGGTGTCCGGGTCGGTGAGTCCGGCGCCCAGCAGGAGGGCGGCGGTGAAGCCGCCGAGCGAGTGCCCGGCGAGGGCGATCTTGGTGTGGTCGATCCGTCCCGCGAGCTGCGGCACGGTGCGCTCGATCGCGTCGAGCCGGTCGAGGACGTGGCCCATGTCCTCGGCGCGGGAGCGCCAGAAGTCCGGCGCGCCGGGGGCGTCGGCGACCAGGTGGCTCAGCGTGCGGGAGGTGAGGTGGGTGGGCTGGACGACGACGAAGCCCCGGGCGGCCCAGGCGTGGGCGAGCGGGGCGTAGCCGTTCAGCGAGGAGAGGTTGTTCGAGGGGCCGTGCCCGTGGGAGAGCAGGACGACGGGGAGGCCGGTTCCGGAGGCGGGGGCGGAGACGCGTACCTCGAGGTCCACGGGGCGTCCGGGAACGGGCAGGACCACCGGGCTGTACGACAGGACGGGGGCGGGGGCGGTGCGGGTGGATGCGTGCATGGCGGGCGGGTCTCCCTACTGCGGTGGGTGCCGCGGCCGACCGGAACGGGCGGCGGCGGGCACGGGTGATGGCCGGCTGCGCCCGCTTCGGCTAGCCTGAAGCGGAACGCTGTCCCGTTTACTATCCGGAACATCGTTCCGTTTTGTCAACGGGTATCGGAGGGAGCGGAGAGTCGTGTCCAGCGAGAGCCCCACGGGAGGGGCGCCGGCCAGGAGCAAGCGGGCCGACGCGCTGCGCAACCAACAGGCGCTGCTCGCGGCCGCCGCCGAGGTGTTCGTGGCCTCCGGCGTCGACGCGCCGATCCGCCGGATCGCGGAAAGGGCGGGGGTGGGGACGGGAACGATCTACCGGCACTTCCCGACCCGCGCCGATCTCGTCACGGCCGTCTACCGCCACCAGATCGAGGAGTGCGCGGAGGCCGGCCCGGAGCTGCTGGCCGGTACCGGCTCCCCGTTCGCCGCCCTGCGGCAGTGGATCGACCTCTTCGTCGACTTCCTGGTCACCAAGCACGGACTGGCCGACGCGATGCAGTCCGACAGCAGCGGCTTCGCCGCCCTGCACGGCCAGTTCCTCGACCGCCTGCTACCGGTCTGCGGGCAGCTGCTCGACGCCGCGGCCGAGGCGGGCGAGATCCGGGCGGGCATCCGGCCCTACGAACTGATGCGCGGCATCGGCAACCTGTGCATCGGGGGCGGAGACCCGCAGTACGACCCCCGGCGGCTGATCGGCCTGCTCCTGGACGGCCTGCTCCTGGACGGACCGCTCCTGGACGGACCGCGGCGCCGCCGGCCGGAGTGACGCCGACGGCGACCGCTCGCCGGACGCCGGCGGGTGCGCACGGGGCACCGGGCGGGCGGGGCGGCGGGTCGGGTCGCCGCCGAACGCCACCGTGCGATGTCGTCGGCGGTCGGGCCCCGGTTCGGCGAGCGGGCGCTCACCCGCCCCCGGCGCCCCAGCGGACGGCTGCCGCACCCGCGTAGTCGCCGGCGTGCGCGAAGCCGCCCAGCACCACCAGGTCGCCGTCCTTCACCCGACCGGACCGCCGCGCCCGGTCCAGGGTGACGGGGATGGCGGCGCCGAAGAGGTTGCCGCACCGGTCGAAGGTGTCGGGATGCCGGTCGGGCGGAAGTCCCAGCGAACGCCGCCAGTTCTCCAGGAATGCACGGTTGGGCTGGTTGGTGACCAGCACGTCGATCTCCGCGGTGGGGACGCCGATCCGCGCGCAGACCTCGGAGACCAGGTCGGGCACCAGCCGGTTGCCGCGTTCGAGGACGGTACCGACGCTCTCCTCGGTGAAGCCGATCCGCAGCTGGGACCGCCCCGGTTCCCAGTAGCGCCGGCCGTCCTCCAGGACGGCCGTCATGTCCCCACCGTGGGCGCCGATGTGGCGGCCGACCACGGCCAGCACCGGCGAGGCCGCCGACGTGGTGAGGTAGCCGACGCCGCAGCCGTCCCCGGGGATCGCGGCCTGGGCGAGCCGTCGCACCTCGGACTGGGTGAAGAGCTGCCCGGCGGCGGTCTGCGCGTTGCAGATCAGCGCCGTCCTCGCCTCGGTGGTGCGGAGGATCTGCCCGGCCAGCTCCAGCATGTGGACGAAGGAGGCGCAGCCCGCGTTGGCCACGTCGATCAGCCAGGACGGGTTCAGACCGAGCCGGCGCGCGACCTCGGTGCCGGCCCCGACGAACGGGCTGTCCGGCAGCTGGCTGTGCACCAGCAGGACGTCCACCGCCCGGATCTCGGCCCGGCCGTGGCGCTCGATCAGCGGCTGGACGGCCTGCTCCACCAGGTCCACGTTGCTCTCCCCGGTCACGTGGTGCCGCAGCGCCGGGACGCGGAACATCGGGCTGTCCCTGAGCCTGTCCTCCGCCCCCGGGTGGTCGGTGTAGTACGAGGCGGGAACCGGCTCCCCGGGCAGGTGGCCGGAGACGTCGGTGAGGCTGACGGTCTTCACTTCGACCCCGGATCGGCAGCGGCGACCGCCGAACGCGGCGGCACGCTCACCGGCAGGGAGTTGTGGGAGCGGTGCTCCAGGATCGCCTTGAGGTTGGACATCTCCACCGTGTGCCCCGCGTAGAAGAGGTCCCAGTACGCGCCCACCCAGGCCCGGTCCGGGCCCGGGGCGAGCTCGGGGCGCGGGTTGGCGTCGTAGTACGGGTGCCGGCAGTTGGTCCAGGTGATGACGGAACCGGGCCGCCCCAGCACCGGTTCGGCGGGCACGACCCGCATCAGGTAGATCATCCAGAGCTGCTCGCCCTGGTCCCAGGCGCAGTGGAAGTCCACCGTCCGGGCCTCGGCGTTGGACTCCACCCGGCAGTAGATCCTGGTCCCGGCCTCCAGCAGGTCGTCCCCGACCCACAGGCCGGGGGTGCCGGCGGGCTCGAAGTTCCGCAGGCTGAACGTCCACTCCTCCAGGTGGTGCCCCTGACGCAGGTAGGCGTACGCGTCGTCCGGCGGGCAGTCGACGTACTCGTGGATCGTGCAGTACTGCCCGTAGACCTCCTGGTGCGGATGGGCCGGGCGGGTCAGTTCCGCACAGCGGGCCGCCAGGACGGCCGGTGCGGTGTTCTCCACCGTGGTCAGACAGGGCACGCCGGTCGGGCCGGACAGCTCAGCCGGTGTGGACGGTGTAGCGGTCATGAGCGCTCTCCTCGTGGTCGGCCGGCACAGGGCCGGCTGCGGTCAGGAAGGGAAGGAACGGGGGGATCTCCGCGGGGTCGACGTCCACGGCCACCAGGAGCGGACCGCTCGTCGTGTTGCCGCGCAGCAGCGCCTGTCGCAGCTGCGGTCCGGTGGCGGCCCGGTGCACGGCCAGGGTGGGGAACATGCCTGCCACACCAGCGGCGATGTCCGAGGGGAGGAAGAGGTTGGCCGGGTTCGGGGCACCCAGGAAGAGCTGCTCGCGGGTGGCACACATGGCGTGGGCGTTGTTGTTGAGGATCACGAAGGTGACGGGAGCGCCGTACTCGAGCGCGGTGTGCACCTCCATGCCGTGCATGAAGAACGCTCCGTCCCCGGCGAGCACGTAGCTGCGCTGCCCGGTGGCGAGTGCCGCCCCGATGCCGGCGCCGAAGGCGTAACCCATGCCGCCCATGCCGACGGCCACCACGAACCGCCCCCGCCGGGTCGCCCGGAGCCGGTGGATCGCGCTGGCTCCGGTGTTCCCGGCGTCCACGAAGACGTGGGCGTCCGGCGGAAGGGCGTCCGCCACCGCGGCCACCGCCGCGGTGTGGGAGAGACCTCCGGCACCGGGAGGCGGGGGCGCCAGCGGAACCGGACCGGCGTGCCCGGGGGCGGGACGGACGCCGGCGGCGAGCCGGGAGGCCAGTTGCCGCAGGGTGTCACGCAGACCGCCGGAGAGATGGAGTCCGGGGACGGACGGGACGAACGGCGGCTCGGGATCGACGCAGATCACGGGGGTCTCGGCCAGGGCCGACTCCAGCCCGCCGCGGGCCAGCACCGGCAGGCGGGTGCCGACGAGCAGACAGAGCTCGGCCCGCCGCAGACAGTCCAGGACGTTCGGATGCCCCATCACCCCGGCCACGCCCGCGAAGTGCTGGTCGTCGTTGTCGAACACGTCCCTGGCGTCCGGGGTGACCGCCACCCAGGCGCCCAACCTCGCCGTCAGGTCGGCGAGTTCCTGCTTCGCCCCGGCCGCGGCGACGCCCTCGCCGGCGATCACCAGCACCCGGGTGGCGGCGCGCAGCCGCTCCGTCGCGCGGTCCAGCCGCACGGCCGGGGTGCGCGGTTCGGGTATCGGGGTGGGCGGTGCCGCCCCGCGGGGTGTCAGGGTGGCCTGCTGGACGTCCTTGGGCAGCAGGAGCACCGCGGGCCCGCGCGGGTGCGAGCGGGCCGCGGCCATCGCCTCGGCGAGCAGCCGCGGCAGTGCGTGCGGGTCCTCGACCCGGGCGCAGAAGCGGCTGACCGGCGCGAACAGTCGGTGGGCGTCGAGCGATCCGGCCCGTCCGCTGGTGTCCTGGAAGGCGCCGAGCCCGTCCAGAGCGGTGGATGGCTGCCCGACGAGCGCCAGCACCGGGACGCGTGAGGCGTACGCCTCCGCCAGGCCCGGGAGCAGGTTCATCGCGCCGCCGCCGGAGGTGGCTGCGACGACGCCGAGCCGCCCGGTGGTGCGGGCGTACCCGTCGGCCATCGTGACGGCCGAGAACTCGTGCTTTGCGACGACGGTGCGCGGGCGGCCCCCGAGGAGGTGCAGGGCGTCGTACAGGTCCTCGATGTTCGCGCCGCCGATGCCGAACACCTGCCGGACTCCGTCCTCGGCCAGAGCGGCCGCCAGATGGTCCACGACGCGGACCCCGGCGGTCGCGCCTGCGGTCTCCCCGGGCGGGGTCGCCCGGATGCCGGTGGGGCCCGTCGGCGGGGTCGTCTCCCGGATGTCGGTGGTCACGGGGTGGCACTCCTGTCTGCCGGGCCGGTACCGAGGACCAGACCGGCCGGCGCGAGGGCCTGGAACCGCCGGCGGTACTCGTTCGGAGTGAGCTCCAGCGTCCGGCCGAAGGAACGGAAGAAGGTTTCGGCGGAGGCGAATCCGCAACGGCGGGCGATCTGGCCGACCGGTAGTTCGGTGGACTCCAGCAGTTTCCGGGCCCGGGCGATGCGCATCTGCTCGATGTACTGGCCAGGCGGAGTGCCGACCTCGCGCCGGAACACCCGGGCGAAGTTGCGTACGCTCATGTTGGCGCGCTGGGCCACCTCGGGTACGGGCAGCGGCTGTTCGAGGTTCTCCAGGATCCACTCCTGCGCGGCCCGGATCGGCGGACGGTCGGCCAGCTGGGCCTCCAGGATCGTGCTGAACTGCGACTGGCCGCCGTTCCGTTTGAAGAACAGCACCAGGAAACGGGCCACCTCCAGCGCGAAGGAGGCACCGTGATCGGCCTCGACCAGGGCGAGGGCCAGGTCGATCCCGCTGGCCACGCCGGCCGAGGTCGCGTAGGTGCCGTCCCAGACGAAGATCGGATCCGGGTCGACGGCCACCTCCGGGTAGCGTCGGGCCAGCTCGTCGCAGAACGCCCAGTGGGTGGTGGCCCTCCGGCCGTTGAGCAGACCCGCCTCGGCAAGCAGGAAGGCGCCACCGCAGACGGACACCACCCGTCGCGAGCGCCCGGCCGCCCGCCCGATCCAGGACACCAGCTCCCGGTCGGCCAGTGCCTCGGGGAGGCTCCAGCCGCCCGGCACGACCAGCGTGTCGATCGGGCCCTCGCCCGTCCCGAGCGGCTCGGCCTCGATCACGATGCCCGTGCTGGTCCGCACCCGCGGCGCACGGGGCGAGACGATCTCGATCCGGTACTCGCCCTCCTCTCCGGGACGCCGCCGGTTGGCGGTGTCGAACACCTCGATCGGGCCCGTGATGTCGAGGGCCTGGGCACCCGGGTAGACCACCACAACAACTCGTCGCTGGGACACCGTTACAGCCTGTGTCCGGCCGGGGAGTGGCGGCAATGACGGCTTACTGACGAATCCGGCCACGGGAGTTGGACATGTCCACGGCGAACAGTGCGAATGACGCAGCGTCACGATGCTGTGTGAGGCGTGTCATAGTGCCGGCGCGCGCGTCCGGGTCCTGGCCCGGGCGCGCGAGCACCTCGACCGGCCGCTGCCGGTGAACGAACTGGCGGAACGCGCGCTGACGAGCCGCAGGTCCTTCGCCCGGCGCTTCACCGCGGCGACCGGAAGCACCCCGCACCCCTGACTGCTGAACCAACGCCTCGCCCGTGCCGAGGAACTGCTGGAGACCACCGGGCTACCGGTGGGGGAGGTCGCCCGCAGAGTCGGCTACGGCAGTGCGACGGTCCCTCGCGAGCAGTTCGTCCGCCGCCGCGGCGTCCCGCCGAGCGCCTACCGCCGCGCCTTCACCCGCACCGCACGGCCCCGCTGGCACCGTACGCTCCCGATCCCCGTGGCCGGGCCCGGGAGTGCGCGAGGACCGGGCACGGACTCAGCCGGCCGGAGGCCCCCCGGGAGGGGCATCGGGGGACGGGCCGCCCGAATACGCGCGGACGGCGTCGATCAGGTTGCCGAAGACGTTCTCCGGCGGGATCCGCTGCCACAACTCGTAGACCTTCAGGGTCTCCACCAGGGCCGCGTCGGGCCGTGCGAGGACGAAGGTGACGCCGCGCGTGGCGAGGAAGTCGAGCAGGCTGTGCAGACGGACCCCGGCGGAGTAGTCGACGTCGGCGATGCCCGCGGCGTCGAGCACCAGCCAGCGCACCGGATGGGGCGCGCCGTCGACGAGCGCCTTGACCTGGTCGGCGAAGCGGCTCGCGTTCGCGTAGAAGAGCTCCGCGTTGAAGCGGAAGACGATCAGGCCGGGCGCACTCTCGATCCCCGGCCCGGCGACCGTGTACGTGGGCACGCCCTCGCCGGTGACGCCGACGACGAAGTCCTTGGGCCGGTACTCCCGCCGGATCACCTCGAACAGGGACAGCGCGAGGGCCAGCAGGACGCCCTGCTCGACACCGATGCAGAACACCGCGAGGGCGGTGGCGACGGCCACGACGAACTCGTTGCGGCGCCGGGTACGGATCCGCCGCAGACCGCGCACGTCGATCAGGTCGAGGCCCACCAGGAGCACGATCCCGGCCAGCGTCGCGAGCGGCATGTCGGCCAGCAGATCGGTGAAGACCAGCGCGACCAGGAGCGACAGGAGCGCCATGGTGAGGTTGGCGACCTGGGTCCGGCCGCGCTGCTGGTCGAGGATCTCCGTCTTCGTCGGGGAGCCGTTGACGACGAAGGTCCCGCTCAGCCCGGCGGCGAGGTTGGCGACCGACAGGCCGACCAGATCGCGGTCGACGTCGACGCGGTCGCCGTGGCGGGTCGCGAAACTGTGGGCCGTGGCCGCGCTCTGGGCCAGGATCAGGACGAAGCAGGAGACCGCGACGGAGAAGACCGCGGTCACGTCACCGGGGGTCAGCCCGGACGGCAGGCCGAGCGGCGGGAAGCCGCCCTCGACGGCGCCGACGACGGCGACCCCGTGGCCCGAGGCGTCCGTCGCCGCCGACACGGCGATCAGCACCACCACCGCCACGACGGAACCGGGGAACCGGGGCAGGAACCGCTTGAAGGCCACGATGATCACGACGGTGGCGGCGCCGAAGGCGGCGGTGCGCCAGGAGACCTCGTCCAGGCGGGACATCCAGGACCACTGCTGCTGGAACCAGTTGCCGCGGCCCCTGGGGATGCCGAGCAGCTCGGGGATCTGAGCCGTCGACACCTGGACACCGACACCCGTCAGGAACCCGATCAGGACGGCGGCGGACAGGAAGTCGGCGAGGAAGCCGAGCCGCAGCAGCCGCGCGGCAGCGAGGATCACGCCCGACAGCAGGGCGACCAGCCCCGCCAGCCCCACCCACTGCGGCGACCCCGGGACGAGACCGTCCACCCCGAGCCCGAGCAGCCCGGCGGAGAGGATCGCCGCGGTGGCGGAGTCCGCGCCGACGACCAGCAGCTTCGACGAGCCCAGCAGGGCGAAGGCGATCGCCGGCAGGACCAGCGTGTACAGGCCGGTGACGATGGGCATGCCGGCGATCGAGGTGTACCCCATGACCTCGGGGATCGCGACCGCCGACAGCGCCACCCCGGCGAGCACGTCCCGGCCCAGCCACGCCCGCCGGTACCCGCGCAGCGACACCGGGACCAGCCTCGTCATGCCAGTCACGTGGGCACCTCAGCAACGGTCGGAGAACGCGTACGCCCCCATGGTCGCCGTCGCCGGACCGCGGCTGCGGCATTTCGCCCGGGTCCGCGATGTCGGCGACCGACTGCCGGTACGGCCGGACCCGGCCACGTCGCCCCGGATGCGCGGAGCGTGCCGCGGCCGGCGTCAGTGCAGGTCGGCACGGGCAGGGTCGGCCCCGGCGGGGGTGTCGTCGAGGAAGCCGCCCGACTGGTGCTGCCAGAGCTTCGCGTAGGTGCCCTCCGATGCGAGCAGTTCCTCGTGGGTGCCGTGTTCGACGATCCGTCCGCGGTCCAGGACGACGAGCCGGTCCATGGTGGCGACCGTGCTCAGCCGGTGCGCCACCACCAGTGCCGTCCGCCCCTCCATGAGCCGCCACAGGGCCTCCTGGACGAGGAGTTCGCTCTCCGAGTCGAGGGCGCTGGTCGCCTCGTCGAGCAGCAGGATCGGCGCGTCGCGCAGGATCGCCCGGGCGAGGGCGACCCGCTGCCGCTGTCCGCCGGACAACTTGATGCCGCGCTCGCCCACCATGGTGTCGAAGCCCTGCGGCAGCGCGTCGGTGAACTCCGTGACGTGCGCGGCCTCCGCGGCGCGGCGGATCTCGGCGTCGGTGGCGCCCGGCCGGGCGAACGCGATGTTGTCCCGCAGCGACCGGTGGAACATCGCCGGGTCCTGCGGCACGTAGGCGATCAGGCTGCGCAGGTCGGCCTGGCGCAGCCGGGTGACGTCCTGGCCGCCGATCAGGATCCGTCCGGCGTCGACGTCCGTCATCCGCAGCAGCAGCCGGGTGAGGGTGGTCTTCCCGCCGCCGGACCGGCCGACCAGTCCGAACTTCGCCCCGGACGGCACCGTGAGGTCGAGGCCCCGGAAGATCGGGTCCGCGCCGGAGTGGGCGAAGTGCACCCGCTCGAAGCGGACGTCCGCGCCCCGGCGCAGCAGCGGTTCCGGCACGGCGGGATCGAGCACGGTCGGCGGCGTGAGCAGCAGCTCCGTGAACTGTGCGGCCTCCGTCAGCGAGCTCTCCAGCCGGCGGTAGATCTGGTTGAACTCGAACATGATCCGTGTCGCGTTGCTGTAGTAGGTGAAGGCGACCACCACCGCCTCCACGTTGTGCCGGCCCCCGCCGAGGGTCACCGCCAGCAGCAGGCCGAGGGCGTTGGTGAGCACCGACATCGGCGCGACCAGGGTGTCGATGCGCAGGTTGCCGTAGTCCCAGGACCGCAGCGAGAGCCGGCGCGACTCGGCGACACGGGAGCGGTGTTCGGCCGCCTCGCCCCGCTCGGCCGCGAACGCCCGGACGGTGTCCATGTTCATCAGGCTGTCGGCGACGTGGCCGGACACCCGGGCGATCGCCTCCTCGCGCTCGTTGACCAGGGCCTGGCGGCGGCGGATGAGCGGGGCCGCGCACAGCGCCGTCAGGGCGATCATCACCAGCAGCCCGATGACGAGGAGCGGTTCGTAGCGCCACAGCACCACCGAGCCGAAGACCAGCGGCACGAAGCTGGCCACGACCGAGAAGGTCAGCGTGTCGACGAACTCCTCGTAGCGGGAGGCGAAGCTCAGCACCCGCTTGGTCAGCGAGCCGGCGAAGTTGTCGTGGAAGAACGCCGCGTCCTTGGCGAACAGCTCGTCCATGCCGATCACGTAGAGGTGCTCGATGCCGAGGGCGTCGAGGCGGTTCAGGCAGTGCAGGCCGACGCGCCACACCGCCTCCCCGGCCAGCAGGGCGCCGGCGAAGCCCAGGACGTACGGCAGCAGCGAGCCGGACCCGGCCCCCGCGGGGGAGGCGATCCGGCCGACGAGCTTCGCCACCGCCAGCGGCGCGAGGTAGGCGATCCCGATGTTGCCCAACGCCGGCAGCAGCATGGCCGGCACCGTGAGGTACGGGAGCCGGGCCAGCTCCCGTCCGTAGTAGCGGAGCGCGAGGAGCACCGAACGCCTGCCCGGTGCTCCTCGGAGTGTCTCGGACGATCCCATCCCGACCTCGTTGCGTCGTGCGGAAGCCCAGCGACTGCCCCTCCCGGCGAATGAAATGATGTATGACTGATCGTCAAAAACCTTGCACGGAAGGGCAGAAGCCCCAGTCTCCCGCGACGGCCCCGGTGCGGTCCAAGCAATTTCCGGCAGGGCGTCACCTCGCGACGGTCGCGGGCCGGTCAGGTCGGCGACGGGTCGGAGTGACCACCCGGGCCGGGTCGGAGTTGATCGGGGCATGGAAGAGGCGGGTGCCCGGCAGGTGGTCCCGCGACCGAGGGACGCCGACGCCCGCCGGGTGATGCGGGCCCAGCGCCGTGTGAACACCGCACCCGAACTCGCCCTCCGGCGGGCACTGCACGCACTCGGCTTCCGCCACCGGGTGGACCTTCCCCTCCCCACCCTGCGCCGCGGGAGGGCGGACATCACCTTCGTGCCCTGGCGTACCGCGGTGTTCGTGCAGGGCTGCTTCTGGCACGCGTGCCCCGAGCACCTGCACGCGCCGAAGCACAACGCCGAATGGTGGTGGCGGAAGCTCGACGACGACGTGCGTCGCGACCGGCACACCGATGAGAACCTCGTCCGGCCGGGTTGGCTCCCCCCGAGGATCTGGGAGCACGAGACCGTCGAGGCCGCCGTCGACAAGGTCGTGGAGCTGCTCGCCCACCAGGGGCATCCACGAGCACGGCGGCTGCACCGGAGCTCCGGGCGCAGCACCGGGGTGCCGCCGAACGCAACGGACCCCTTCGGCCCCGCCCGGCTCCGCTCCGGCGGACCGGCGTGATGCCGGTGGGACCGGGCGGTGGGACCGGGCGGTGGTCAGCGGGCGGTGGTCAGCGGGCCGGGCGGGGGAGGGCCGTGCCGGCGCGGGCGCGGACGGCTTCGACGGCCTCCCAGTCGGCCGGGCCCAGTGCGGCGAGGGCGGCGGGGAAGACGCCGTCCTGTTCCTTGAGGATGTGGGCCCGCAGCTGGGCGAGGGTGTCCAGGAGGCGCCGGGGCCAGGCGGGGTCGGTGGGGGTGCCGTCCGCGGCCTCGGCGAGGACGGCTTCGATGCGGCGGTGGTCGGCCTCCAGGGCGGCGATGTGCTCGGGGAACTCGCCGGCCAGGGCCGGGAACAGGCCGTGTTCCTCGACCTCGGTGTGCGGGCGCAGGATCGCGGCGATCGCCCGGGCGGCCTCGGCCATCCGGGCCGGGTCGCCCTCGCGGTGGGCGACCCGGGCCGTGCCGATCAGGTTGACCGCCGCCTCGTGTTCGTTCGTCAGGTCGCGGATAGTGGCCAGTGCCTGGCACCCGCAGTACTCGCACATGTCGGGGTTCTCCTCGTCGGTCGGAGGACGGGTCAGGCGGCGCGGACGGCGCGCCGGACCCGGGTGGCGGTGAAGACCACGGCGGCCAGGGCGACCAGGGTGAGGGCCGCCAGGCCGGCCGCGTACGAGTGGTAGCTGCCGTACAGGGCGCCCATCACGAGCGGCGGGACGAAGCCGCCGAGGCCGCCGGCCGCGCCGACCACGCCGGTGACGGAGCCGACCTGGTTCGCGGGGGCGAGGAGAGCGACGAGGGCGAAGGTCGCGCCGCTGCCGGCGCCGAGCGCCGCGGCCATGGCCAGGAAGGCCGCCGTGCCGAGCGGCGCGAGTGCGGGGGTGAAGCCCTGGACCAGGGCGCCGAGGGCGACCACGGCGAGCGCCCAGGTCAGGACCCGGACGGGGCTGGTGCGGTCGGACAGCCAGCCGCCGACCGGCCGCATCAGGACGGCGAGCAGCACGAACCCGGCCATCCGGTTGGCCGCGTCGGCGCTCTGGAGTCCGTAGGCGGTCTTGAGGTAGGTCGGCAGGTACACGGAGAAGGCGACGTAGCCGCCGAAGGCGACCGCGTACAGGGCGGAGGCCTGCCAGGTGACGTGCAGCCGGAGCGCCGCGCCGAGGCGGCGGGCGAGCGGCTCGGAGGGCACCGTCCGGCCGGGGGCGTCGCGCAGCAGGAGCAGTGCCACCACCGCGTAGAGGGCGAGCACGACCGCGGTGAGGACGAAGGGGGTGGCGGTGCCGTGGCCCTTGACCAGGTTCACGGTGGTCAGGGCGCTGATGGCGGTGCCGCCCATCCCGGCGCCGAACACGCCGACGGCCGCGCCGCGCCGCTCCGGCGGGAACCAGGCGCTGACGAAGGGCACGCCGACGGCGAAGGAGGTGCCGGCGATGCCGAGGAAGAATCCGCCGACGAGCAGTTCGGTCAGCGAGGAGTGCCCGGCGAGCCCGAGGTACAGCACCGGGACGATGGTGGCGGCGGACACCAGCGGGAACATCACCCGGCCGCCGTAGCGGTCGGTGAGCGCGCCGACCGGGATGCGGCCCAGCGACCCGACGATCACCGGCACGGCGACGAGCAGCGACTGCTGGAACGAGCTGAGGCCGAGGGAGTCCTTGAACCGCGGCCCGAGCGGGCTGATCAGCGCCCAGGCCCAGAAGTTGAGGGCGAAGCCGAGGGTGGCCAGGGCCAGCATCAGGGTCCGCCTCCCGGAGGCCGGCGCGGCCGCTCTCGTCCCGTTCGGTCGGGTGTCCATGGGGTTCTCCGTCTCTCCGGTGTGCGGCCCGTCAGGTCGTGCACGCCGGTGGCCTCGGGCTCGGTCGGGCATCAGCCTGCTGGTCCGGGGCCTTGCGCGGTCCCTGCCGACCGTCCCGGACCGGGGTGCCGGAGGGCCCGATTCCCGGCCGGTGCCCCGGGCCGGCCGGCCGGGTGATCAGGGACCTTCGGCCCCCGCGCGGACCTGCGGGCACTGCCTAGCGTTCGGGCCATGGACGAGGAGAGCGCTGCGGGTGACCCCGGGCCCCGCGAACGACAGCACTGGCCGCTGGCGGCGAGACGCCTGCTGACCCGCCGTGAGGTGTCGGCCGACGGCCGCGCCTCGTTCGGCGAGGGCGGCACGGAGTGGGAGGGCTTCTACCGGGACCGCTGGTCCCACGACAAGGTCGTGCGGTCCACCCACGGGGTCAACTGCACGGGTTCCTGCTCCTGGATGGTGTACGTCAAGGAGGGGATCATCACCTGGGAGCACCAGGCGACCGACTACCCGTCCATCGGCACCGACTGTCCGGAGTACGAGCCGCGCGGCTGCCCGCGCGGGGCGTCGTTCTCCTGGTACACCTACTCGCCGAGCCGGGTGCGCTACCCGTACGTGCGGGGCGAGCTGCTGAAGCTGTGGCGGGAGGCCCGCAGACGCCTGGGCGATCCGGTGGCGGCGTGGGCCGAGATCACCGGGGACCCGGCGAAGGCGCGGGCGTACAAGAGGGCGCGCGGCAAGGGCGGCCTGGTGCGCGCGGACTGGGACGAGGTGACCGAACTGGTCGCCGCCGCCCAGGTGCATACCGTCAGGACGTACGGTCCGGACCGGGTGGCGGGCTTCTCGCCGATCCCGGCGATGTCGATCGCGTCGTTCGCGGCCGGGGCCCGGTACCACTCGATGATCGGCGGGACGCTGCTGTCGTTCTACGACTGGTACGCGGACCTGCCCGTCGCCTCGCCGCAGGTGTGGGGGGACCAGACCGACGTGCCGGAGTCCGCGGACTGGTGGAACGCGGGCTACCTGATCATGTGGGGTTCCAACATCCCGGTGACCCGCACACCCGACGCGCACTTCCTGACCGAGACCCGCTACAACGGCACCAAGATCGTCGCGGTGAGCCCCGACTACGCCGACAACGTCAAGCACGCCGACGAGTGGCTCGCCCCGCACCCCGGCACGGACGGCGCACTGGCCATGGCCATGGGCCACGTGGTCCTGCGCGAGTTCCTCGTCGACCGCGAAGTGCCGTACTTCCGGGACTACCTGCGCACGTTCACCGACGCCCCGTTCCTGGTGGCCCTGCGCGAGCACGAGCACGGCCTCGTCCCGGACGGGTTCCTGACCGCGGCCGACCTCGGGCAGGACACGGAGCACGCCGGCTCCAAGACCGTCCTCGTCGACTCGGCCACCGGCGAGCCGGTGGTGCCGAACGGCTCGCTCGGCTTCCGCTGGGCGAAGGAACAGGGCCACTGGAACCTCGACCTGGGCGACGTCGTGCCCGAGCTGAGCCTGCTGGAGCGGGCCGAGGAGACCGTCGAGATCGCGCTGCCCCGCTTCGACGAGGGCGCCACCGAGGGCGGCTCCGTCCTGGTGCGCGGGGTGCCGGTGCGCCGGATCGGCGGCCGGCTCGTCACCACCGTCTTCGACCTGATGCTCGCCCAGTACGGGGTGCACCGTCCCGGGCTCCCGGGCAGCTGGCCGTCCTCGTACGAGGACGCGTCGCAGCCCTGCACGCCGGCCTGGCAGGAGACGATCACCTCCGTGCCGGCCGAGCAGGCGGCCCGCATCGGCCGCGAGTTCGCCCGCAACGCCGAGCGCACCAACGGCCGGTCCATGATCGCGCTGGGGGCCGGGACCAACCACTGGTTCCACTCCGACACCATCTACCGGGCGTTCCTGGCGCTCATCACCATGACCGGCTGCCAGGGCGTCAACGGCGGCGGCTGGGCGCACTACGTCGGCCAGGAGAAGGTCCGCCCGGTCACCGGGCAGCAGCACCTGTCGTTCGCCTTCGACTGGCAGCGGCCCACCCGGCACATGGCGGGCACCTCGTACTGGTACCTGAACTCCGACCAGTGGCGCTACGAGGCGTTCGGGCCCGACGAGATCGCCTCCCCGCTCGGCGAGGGACGGTTCCGGGGCAAGGGCTTCGCCGACTGCCTGGCGCAGGCCGTGCGACTGGGCTGGACACCCGGCCACCCCGGTTTCAACCGCAACCCGCTCGACCTGGCGGACGAGGCCGCCCGGGCCGGCCGGCCGGTCGCCGAGCACGTCGTCGACGAGCTGAAGTCGGGACGGCTGCGGTTCGCCGCCGAGGACCCCGACGACCCCGCCAACTTCCCGCGGGTGCTGACCGTGTGGCGGGCCAACCTGCTCGGCTCCTCCGGCAAGGGCAACGAGTACTTCCTGCGCCACCTGCTGGGCACGGACGGGGCCGTGCGTTCCGAGGAGACCCCGCCCGAGGGGCGGCCGAAGGACGTGGTGTGGCGGGAGGAGGCACCCGAGGGCAAGCTCGACCTGCTGGTCACCATGGACTTCCGGATGACCTCGACCGGCCTGTACGCCGACGTCGTCCTCCCCGCCGCCACCTGGTACGAGAAGGACGACCTGTCCAGCACGGACATGCACCCCTTCATGCACGCCTTCACCCCGGCCATCGCCCCGCCCTGGCAGGCGCGCACCGACTACGACACCTTCCTGGCCCTCGCCGACCGGTTCAGCGAGCTGGCGGCCGACCACCTCGGCACCCGCACCGACGTCATCGCCGTGCCGCTGCTGCACGACACCCCCGACGAACTCGCCCAGCCGGGCGGGGTGGTGCGGGACTGGAAGGCCGGCGAGTGCGAGCCGATCCCCGGGAAGACCATGCCCAAGCTGGCGGTCGTCGAACGGGACTACACCGCGATCGCGCAGAAGATGCGTGCTGTCGGCCCGCTGCTCGACACCCTGGGCACCACCACCAAGGGCGTCACCGTCGTCCCCGACAAGGAGATCGACGAACTCCGGCACCGCAACGGCACCGTGAAGGACGGGATCGCCGCCGGACGGCCCTCGCTCGCCACCGCGAGCCACATGTGCGAGGCGGTCCTCGCGCTGTCCGGCACCACCAACGGACGGCTGGCCGCCGAGGGCTTCCGGGTGCTGGAGCGGCAGACCGGCAGCGAGGGCCTGGTCGAACTCGCCGCCGAACGCGAGGCGGAGCGGATCACCTTCGCCGACACCCGCACCCAGCCCCGCGCCGTGCTGACCTCGTACGAGTGGTCGGGCTCGGAGACCGGCGGGCGGCGCTACTCGCCGTTCGTCATCAACACCGAGCACAAGAAGCCCTGGCACACCCTCACCGGCCGCCAGCACTTCTTCGTCCAGCACGACTGGGTGTCCGAGGTCGGCGAGCAACTGCCCGTCTACCGGCCCCCGCTGAACTCGCCCCGGCACTACGGCGACGAGCACCTGCGCGACGGCCGGGCCGAGGTCACCGTCCGCTACCTCACCCCGCACTCCAAGTGGTCCATCCACTCGAACTACCAGGACAACAAGTACATGCTCGACCTGTCCCGCGGCGGCCCGGTCATCTGGATGTCCACCGGCGACGCCGAGAGGATCGGCGTGAAGGACAACGACTGGATCGAGGCGTACAACCGCAACGGCGTCGTCGCCGCCCGGGCGGTCGTCACCCACCGGATGCCCGAGGGCACGGTGTACATGTACCACGCCCAGGACCGCAACGTGAACGTGCCGAAGACCGAGGTCAGCGGCCGGCGCGGCGGCATCCACAACTCGCTCACCCGGCTGCTGCTCAAGCCCACCCACCTCGCGGGCGGCTACGCGCAGTTCACCTACGCCTTCAACTACTACGGCCCGACCGGGAACCAGCGCGACGAGGTCACCGTGATCCGCCGCCGCTCGCAGGAGGTGACCTACTGATGAGGGTCATGGCCCAGATCGCGATGGTGATGAACCTCGACAAGTGCATCGGCTGCCACACCTGCTCGGTCACCTGCAAGCAGACGTGGACCAACCGCACCGGAGTCGAGTACGCCTGGTTCAACAACGTCGAGACCAAGCCCGGCGTCGGCTACCCGCGCCGCTACGAGGACCAGGAGAAGTGGAAGGGCGGCTGGATGCTCGACGCGCGCGGGCGGCTCGTCCTGCGCTCGGGCGGACGCGTCAAGCGGCTGCTGTCGCTGTTCTCCAACCCCGACCTGCCGTCCATCGAGGACTACTACGAGCCGGTCACCTACGACTACGACAACCTCGTCAGCGCCCCGGCCGGGAACGACGTCCCGGTCGCCCGCCCGCGCTCGGTCCTCACCGGGGAGCCGACGGCGATCACCTGGGGTGCCAACTGGGAGGACGGCCTCGGCGGTGCGCCCGAGCACGCGGGCGGCGACCCCAACCTGACCGGCGAGTGGGCCGAGAAGGTGAAGTTCGAGTTCGAGCAGACCTTCCTCTTCCACCTGCCCCGGCTGTGCGAGCACTGCCTCAACCCGGCCTGCGTGTCGGCCTGTCCGTCCGGTGCGATGTACAAGCGGGTCGAGGACGGCATCGTCCTGGTGGACCAGGACCGCTGCCGCGGCTGGCGGATGTGCGTCACCGCCTGCCCGTACAAGAAGGTGTACGTCAACCACGCCACCGGCAAGGCCGAGAAGTGCACCTTCTGCTTCCCGCGGATCGAGGCCGGCCAGCCCACCGTCTGCTCCGAGACCTGCGTCGGCCGGCTGCGCTACCTCGGCCTCCTGCTGTACGACGCCGACCGCGTCGGCGAGGCCGCGGCCACCCCCGACGACAAGGACCTGCTGGACGCCCAGCGCGGGGTCTTCCTCGACCCGCACGACCCCGGAGTCATCGCGGCGGCACGGGAGTCCGGCATCCCCGAGGACTGGCTGGACGCCGCCCGGCGCTCCCCCGTGCACGCGCTGGTCTCCACCTACAAGGTCGCCCTGCCGCTCCACCCGGAGTACCGCACCCTGCCGATGGTCTGGTACGTCCCGCCGCTCTCCCCGGTGCTCGACGCGGTGGACTCGGCGGGCGGCAGCCGGGACGACCCCGACCACGTCTTCGCCGCCGTCACCCGGCTGCGCATCCCGCTGGAGTACCTGGCCGAGCTGTTCAGCGCCGGGGACACCGAGGTGGTGGCCGGCGTGCTGATGAAGCTCACCGCGCTGCGCTCCCACATGCGCGGGCGCACCCTCGGCGAGGCGGGCGACGAGGGCGCGCTGAAGGCCGTCGGGCTCACCGCCCGCGAGGCGGAGGACCTGCACCGGCTGCTCGCCGTCGCCAAGTACGCCGACCGGTACGTCGTGCCGGCCGCGCACAAGGAGGACGCCGCCGCCCTCGCCGGGATCGAGGACCGCTGCCCGGTCGAGGTCTCCGGCGACCGGGGCGGCCGGGTGATGCTCGGCATCCCCACCCTGCGCAGAAGGACGGGGGAGTAGCGGCATGAACGCACCGCACATCGGCATCCTGGCCCGGACCCGCCCGGCCGGCACGGCGGAGCAGACCGCGCAGCGCGTGCTCCTGCTGCGCCTGCTCTCCCTGCTGCTCCAGTACCCGGACACCGAACTGGTCCGCGGGCGGCAGGAGTTGGCCGCCACCGCCGAGGCCCTGCAGCCCTCCCCGGCCGCCGTCGAGATCGCCGCCTTCACCGCCTGGTTCGCCGAGCAGCCGCCCGACGCCCTGGAACGCCACTACGTCGAGGTTTTCGACCTGCGCCGCCGGAGCAGCCTCTACCTGACCTACTACCTGCACGGCGACACCCGCCGCCGGGGCACCGCCCTGCTCGCCCTCGCCCAGCGCTACCGCGCCGCCGGCTGGGAGGCCGACGCCGCCGAACTCCCGGACCACCTCCCGGTCGTCCTCGAATTCGCCGCCCTCGAAGGCCCGGGCGCGGGCGAGGCGCCGCTGCGCCAGCACCGGCGCGGACTCGAACTGATCCGGCACTCGCTGGCCGACGCCGGCTCCCCCTACCGGCACCTGCTCGCCGCGCTCCTCACCCTCCTCCCGCCGCCCACCGCCGCCGACCTCGCGGCGGTCGCGGAACTCGCCGCCGCGGGCCCGCCCGCCGAGGAGGTCGGCCTCGACCCGTACGGCGGCGGCCTGTTCGCACCGCCGCAGACGTTCGTCCCGCCGGAGCCCGCCCCTCCGACACTGATCCCGCTCCTGCCGACCAGGACCAAGGAGGGCCACCGATGAGCCCCGCAGGCACCCCCCTCGCCGCACCCGCCGGCGGCGCCGACCTGCTGCTGTGGGTCGCCTTCCCCTACATCTGCCTCGCCGTCTTCGCGGTCGGGCACGTCTGGCGCTACCGGCAGGACCAGTTCGGCTGGACCTCGCGCACCAGCCAGCTCCTGGAGCACCGCTGGCTGCGCTGGGGCAGCCCGCTGTTCCACCTGGGCGCCTTCGCGGTGATCGGCGGCCACGTCGTGGGCCTGGCCGTCCCGGCCTCGTGGACGGAGGCGGCCGGGATCTCCGAGCACGCCTACCACCTGACGGCCGTCTCGCTCGGCACGGTCGCCGGAACGGCCATGATCACCGGGCTCGGCATGCTGAGCGCCCGCAGACTGCTGAACCGGCGGATCCGCATCGTCACCGACCGCAGCGACAAACTGCTCTTCCCGCTGCTGTCGGCGACCGTCCTGCTCGGCTTCGCCGCCACCGCGGTGCACAACGTCGTCGGCGGCGGCTACGACTACCGCTCCACCGTCTCGATCTGGTTCCGCGGGGTGTTCGCCCTCCACCCCCGGCCCGAGGCGATGGCCGGTGCCCCGCTGCTGTTCCAACTGCACGCGCTCTCGGCCTGCCTGCTCTTCGCCGCCTGGCCGTTCACCCGGCTGGTGCACGTGTGGAGCGCCCCCGTCGGCTACCTCGTCCGCCCCTACCTGGTCTACCGCCGGCGCCCCGCCCCGACCGGCGGTGCCCGGTGAACCGGCCGGCGCTGCGCACCCGCGCCGAACACGGCACCACGTCCGGGGCCATCACGTGGGAACGGGCGCGCGAGGCGGCCCGGGACAGCGCCGGACAGCCACTGCCCGCCGCCGTCCGGGCCCTCCCCGAGGCGCTCGGCCACACGCTCGCCGAGCCGCTGACCGCCCTCACCGACCTGCCGCCGTTCGACACCTCCGCGATGGACGGATGGGCGGTGGCGGGGACGGGACCGTGGCGGCTGCGCGACGGCGGCGTCCTCGCGGGCGGCGCCGAGGCCGCGCCGCTCGACCAGGGCACCGCCGTACCCGTCGCCACCGGCGCCCGGCTGCCGTCCGGTGCGACGTCCGTGCTGCGCCGCGAGCACGGGCGGGCGACGGCACCCGACGGCGTCCTGTACTGGCGGACACCGGAGCCGGCGGCCCCGGGCCGCGACGTCCGCCCGCGCGGTCAGGAGTGCCGCCGGGGCGACCTGCTGCTGGCGGCGGGCACCACCGTCACCCCGGCCGTGCTGGGCCTGGCAGCGGCCGCCGGGTACGACCGGCTGACCGTCCACCGCCGCCCGACCGTGGAACTGCTGCTGCTCGGCGACGAGTTGCTGACCTCCGGCCTGCCGCGGGACGGCCGGGTGCGCGACGCCCTCGGCCCGCTGCTGCCGCCCCTGCTGCGGAGCGCGGGCGCCGAGGTGACCGGGATCCGGCGGGTGGCGGACGACAGCTGGCCGCTGGGCGCCGCCCTGCGCAGCTCGACGGCCGATGTCGTGGTCACCACCGGCAGCACCGCGGCCGGGCCGGTGGACTTCCTGCACCACGCACTCGGCGGGCTGGGCGCCCGGCTGCCGGTCGACTCCGTCGCGGTGCGGCCCGGGCACCCGATGCTGCTCGCCGAACTGCCGCCCGCCGCCGACGGCAGGGCCCGCCTCCTGGTCGGCCTGCCCGGCAACCCGCTCGCCGCGGTGGCCGGCGCGGTGACCCTCGCCCTGCCGCTGCTCCGGCGGCTGGCGGGCCGGCCGGACCCGTCCCCCCGCCGGGTCGTCGCCGCCACCGACCTGCCGGGCTGCGCACGGGACACCCGGCTGCTGCCGGTGGCGTTCACCGGGGGCGGCGCGGTGCCGCTCGGGTTCGACGGGCCCGCGATGCTCCGCGGTCTGGCGCTCGCCGACGCCCTCGCGGTGGTGCCGCCGGGCGGGGTCGCCGGCGGCACCACCGTCGAGGTCCTGGAGCTGACCGGCCACTGACCGGCCACTGACCGGCCGCGCCCGGTGTCAGTTCTTGCGGAACACCGTCACCGCGAGGCCGGCGCAGGCGGTGTCGCCGGTGGCGGAGGCCGCGCCGCCGCCGTCGAGGACCTTCGTCCACGTTCCCGGCGGCAGGCCCACGTCGTAGGTGCTGCCGGTGGGGTTGTAGACGACGACGGTGTCGTAGCTCGTGGGCGCCGCGGCGTCGGAGCCGATGCGGCCGACCACCACGGAGCCGTCCACCTGGGCGGTCATCTGGTTGTGGACGGCGTCCCAGCCGGTGAGGCGCAGCGCCGGTGCGGCCTTCCGGAGCGCGACGGCGTCCTTGTAGTAGCGGAACACGGCCGCGTTGGCGGTCTTGTCGCCCCAGTGGATCGCGTTCACCGTGTCGGAGGCGTTGTAGGAGTTCTTCGCCGTGGCGTAGTCGCCCCCGACGACCTTGGAGCGGAGGAACTCGTCACCCTCGGCGATGACCGGGATCCCCTGGGAGGTGAGCACCATGCCGACGGCGAACCGGTCGATCCGGCCGGCCGTTCCGGCTGCGCCGCCGCTCGCCCCGGAGTAGGTGATCTTGTCGTAGAGGTTCAGGTTGTCGTGGATCGAGGCGTAGTTCACGGTCTGCTCGGGGTCGTAGGCGAACGCCGGGCTCCACAGGTCGGACAGGACGGCGGTGCTCTTCGCGTCCGTCGGTGAGCCGCGCATGCCGAAGGCGATGGCGCCGGGGTTGCCCGAACCGCCCATGTAGGCCATGACGTCGTCGTCCGTGCCGCCCCGGATCGCGTCCCGGTAGACGCCGTTGAAGACGCCGACGTGCGCCGGTGCGAGGGCCGGGACGGTGCCGTAGCGCACCTTCTGGGCCTCCTGCGGGTCGGCGGCGGCGCTCCACGGCTCCCCGTACAGCAGGAGGTTGCGGTCCGGGTAGGTGGTGTTGAGGTAGCCCGCCCAGGCGGAGACGCTGCTGTAGCGGTGCACCCCGGCGAGGTCGAAGCGGAATCCGTCGACGTCGTAGTCGCGGACCCAGTGCTCCAGCGAGTCCCGGATCATGCGGCTGACCATCGGGTTGCCGTCGTCGATCGAGTTGCCGGTGGCGGACAGGTCGGTCGGCGTGTAGTACTTCCCGGTGATGCCGCCGAAGACGTTCTTGTCGTAGGTGTGGTTGTAGACCACGTCCATGACCACGCGGATGCCGTTGCGGTGGAATCCGTCGACCATGTCCTTGAACTCGCGGATCCGGTCCTCCGGCGCGCTGAACTGGGAGTACTGCTCCTCGGGGACGTTGTAGTCGACCGGGTCGTAGCCCCAGTTGGGCACGGTGCTGCCGAAGTCGAACGAGGGCATCAGCTGGACGGTGGTGACGCCCAGTTCCTTGAGGTGGTCGATGCCCGTCCTGGCGCCGCCGGCGGTGGTGGTGCCGGTCTGCACCAGGCCGAGGAACTTCCCGCGCTTGGCAGGGTCCACCCCGGAGCTGGCGTCGACGGTGAAGTCGCGGACGCTCAACTCGTAGACGACGGAGTCCTCCCGATCGGCGAGGGCGGGCCGCGGGGCCCGGCTGCCGCCGGTCGGCGCGACCGAGGCGGTGTCGACGACGACGCCCTGGGTGGTGCCGGGCCTGACCATCTGGGCGTAGGGGTCGCGGACGGCGGTGCCGCGCACGGAGAACTGGTAGGCCTGGTCCTTGAGGTCGCCGCCGACCACGGCCTGGTAGACGGCGGAGTAGCCGCTCACGGTCACCGGGGTCATCGGGTGGCTGGTGCCGCCGACGCTGACGCTGACGTCGGAACTGTCGGGCGACCAGAGCCGGAAGGTGGTGCCGGTGGGGGAGTAGATCGCGCCGAGCGTGGCGGGGGTGTCGGTGGCCTCGGTGCTCCGCACCGTCGTCAGGTGCGTGGCGGCGGAGTAGGAGAACGTGGTGGCCGCCCCGTCCGCGGGGACGGTGAAGCCGATGTTCGCGCCGCCCGCCGCCCCGCCGGCACCGTAGTTCTCCGTCCAGGACTGTCCGACGGTGACCTTGGTGTTCCACGCCCCGGCGGGGATCGCGGTCGTGGTGTAACTGTAGACGCCGTCGCCGTCCGGGTCCTGCAGGGTGGTGGCCGCGCAGGTCGGTGCCCAGTCGGCGCCGCAGCCGAGTTCGGACTGGTAGTCGCCGACGGCGGTGACGACCGGCCGGACGGAGCTGTCGACCAGGTGCGTGGCCGGGTCGTAGACGAACGCGACCGAGGCGCCGCCCGCGGGCACGGTCACGGACAGGTTGGCGCCGCCCGCCGCGCCGCCCGCGCCGTAGTTCTCCGTCCAGCCGTTGTCGATCGCGACCTTGTACTCGTAGCTGCCGGCGGGCAGGGCGAAGGCGGCCGCCCACCGTCCGTCGGAGCGCTGCGCGAGCTGCGCCCGTGGGCAGTCGGGCTGCCAGTCGCCGGAGCAGCCGATCTCGCTGTCGAAGGTTCCGGGCAGGCTGACGGCGGCCGGCGCGGCGTCGGCCGTGGACGCCGTGAGCGACACGAGGGCGGTGGCGAGCAGGAGGAGCACCGCGAACGACGCCGTCCTGGCCGATCTTGCGCGCGGAAAGGTGTGAGCCATGGGGGACTGCCTCCCGGGCGGCCCGGGACGTCGGCGCGACGGCGTGTGGGGGCACGTCGCGGCCGTCCCGGGTGAAGGGTGGTGGGGGTGCGCGGGGGGTCGCCGACCGGTGGGACGGGCGATCCCGGCCCGCGGGGGCGGTGGGGTGCGTCGCGCGACCGACGATCCCGCCGTCCTGAGGACACGTCAAGTCAGGGCGCACGGGGTTTCTGCAATTTGCAGCAAGGGCATTCGCTCCGTGCCGATGCCGACGGACCTGGGCGCGGACGGGGGAGGTTTGGCGGGCCGCCCGCGGAATCTTGTATGGTTCCTCGCGAATCATCCAGAGGGGTGGAGGGACCGGCCCTACGAAGCCCCGGCAACTCCCCGGTCGAACCGGCGTCCGAAGTACGCGCCGCGCCGCCCGGGATCAGTGCCAACTCCGGCCTGCCGCCACTGTGGCGCGGGAAAGATGAGGAGACACGGTGCTCTCTGTGCTGTCCTTCGCCCGGGCGCTTCCCGCCCCGGTCTCTCCGCGTACCCGTCCCGTGCCCGGCGCAGCCACTCGGCCGACTTCTCCGGCCTGTCCTCGCTGACCACCCCCGCTCCCGCGCGGAGCGTCCGTGGGCGGGGCCCCCGCCGCTCACGGGATCTGAGACGGAGTACCCATCATGGAGAACACCAGCGGCGTCGGCGTGCTCGACAAGGTCACCTCGATCCTCGGCACCCTGGAGGCCGGTCCCACCACCCTGGCCGGACTCGTGGCCGCCACCGGCCTGGCACGGCCCACCGCCCACCGGCTCGCCGTCGCACTGGAACAGCACCGCCTGGTCGCCCGCGACCTGCAAGGGCGGTTCGCCCTCGGCCCCCGGCTCACCGAGCTGTCGGCGGCCGTCGGCGAGGACCGCCTGCTGTCCGCGGCCGGCCCGGTCCTGGCCCACCTGCGCGACCTCACCGGCGAGAGCGCCCAGCTCTACCGCCGGCAGGGCGAGGTCCGGATCTGCGTGGCCGCCGCCGAACGCCTCTCCGGCCTGCGGGACACCGTGCCGGTGGGCATCGCCCTCCCGATGAAGGTCGGCTCCGCGGCGCAGATCCTGCTCGCCTGGGAGGAGCCCGAACGCCTCCACCGCGGCCTGCAGGGCGCCCGCTTCACCGCCACCGCCCTCAGCGGCGTACGGCGCCGCGGCTGGGCCCAGTCCATCGGCGAACGCGAGGCCGGGGTCGCCTCCGTCTCCGCACCCGTGCGCGGTCCGGCCGGCCGGGTCGTCGCCGCCGTCTCCGTCTCCGGGCCGATCGAGCGGCTCACCCGCCACCCCGGCGCCCGGCTCTCCCAGGCCGTCGTCGAGGCCGCCGGCCGGCTCGGCGAAGCCCTGCGCCAGCCCTGACCGGCCCGCCAGCCCGCCAGCCCGCCGGCCCGCCGGGCCGGTCGAACCGGTCGAACCGGCGCAGCAGGCCGCCGAGCCGTGCCCGCGGAACACCCGTGGGCCGGCCGCCGGTTCGGGCATCCGGTTCGGGCATCCGGTTCGCGCACCATCGGGTCGGCTGACCGTCCGTCAGCTAGCGTGGGCGTGTGAATCAGGACGAACGCTCACTCCACGCCTCGTCGTTCGGCGTCGCGGCGACCGCCTACGCCGAACACCGCCCCGACTACGCGCAGGCCGCCGTGCGCTGGGCGCTCGAACCCGCGCCCGGCCCGCGGGTGCTCGACCTCGGCGCCGGCACCGGCAAGCTGACCGCGGGACTGCTCGCGCCGGGCGCGGAGGTCGTCGCGGTCGAGCCCGACCCGGCGATGCTGGCCGAGCTGCGCCGCTCGCTGCCGGACGTCCGCGCCCTGCGGGGCAACGCCGAGGCGATCCCGCTGCCGGACGCCTCCGTCGACGCCGTGCTGGCCGGCAACGCCATGCACTGGTTCGACATGGCCGTCGCGGGCCCCGAGATCGCCAGGGTCCTGGCACCCGACGGCGTGCTGGCCGGCCTGTGGAACCTGCTGGACGACCGGGTCGACTGGGTCGCCGGACTGGCGCGGACCGCCGGGAGCGCGGCCGTCGGCCCCCGTGACACGCCCGCCGCCTGGCGTGCCGAAACGGCCGCCATGCACCTTCCGAAGGCCGGCGGACCCGCCCGGTTCGGGTCGCCCGAGCAGACCGCGTTCCCGCACGGGCAGCGCCGCACGGCCGACACCCTGGTCGCCTCGCTCGCGACCCGCGCGGGGATGCTGGTCATGCCGGAGCGGGAACGGGAGGCCGCGCTGGGCCGGATCCGGGCCTTCCTCGCGGGTGAACCGGAGACCGCCCGCGGTGAGTTCACCCTGCCGATGCTGACCGGGGTGCTGCGCAGCCGGAGGCTGTGAGGGCGGTCCCGAGGCTCCGGGCCGCGGCCATGCGGGTGCCGTGGCGTGGCCGGATCCGGTTCCCCGTCGCCGGGGCCGTGTCAGCATGCAGTCGGTGAGGTCGATTGACTGAACGCGGACAAGAAGGGGGCCATTCATGATCGCTCGACTCGGGAGGGGTGCCGGCTTGCGGAGGTGGGCGGCGCTGACCGCCGCCGCACTCTGCGGAGCCGTCGGCGCCGGCACCGTCGGGGCTACCCCGGCCGCGGCGGCCGACCAACGTCACGCGATCTACGCCGTCGCGCACCGGGTCGACACCCTGGACGGCGTCGACGCCGCACTCGACCACGGCGCCAACGGCATCGAGATCGACGTCTGCGCCTGGTGGAACCCGAACGAATGGCGCGCCTACCACGACTGCTCCTCGGCCGGCGACGCCCGGCCGGGCCCGAGCTTCGACAGCATGATCGACCGGATCGTCGGCAACGCCGGTGCCGGGCGCCGGCTGGCCCTGGTCTGGCTGGACATCAAGGACCCCAACTACTGCGGGGAGCAGCAGAACCGCGGATGCAGCGTCGCCGGACTGCGCGACAAGGCCCAGCGGCTGACGGCCGCCGGCATCCAGGTGCTCTACGGCTTCTACGAGTACCACGGCGGCAGCACCCCGGACGTCGGCGGCCGCGGCTGGATGAGCCTCGAAGGCAGGCTCGGCCCGCTGGAGGGCATGACGACGACCGGGACGCGCGACCGGGTCCGCGCCGCCTTCGACCGGTCCGGCCCGGCGATCCCGGCCGGCCGCCGGGTGATGGACTACGGCGACAGCGACATCACCAAGGGGTTCGGCAACTGCACCGAAGCCACGTACAACACGTGCGCGGAACTGAAGAAGGGCGCCGCGGACCGCGCCGCCGGACAGCTCGCCGCCACGCTCTCCTGGACGACCACCTACAACGACCCGTGGTACGTCGACAAGCTGCTGGGCGACGCGCGGGTGGACGGCATCATCGCGGGCTACGGCGCCTTCACCGGGGTGCGCGAGTACGACCGGAGCTGGCAGTGCGCCAACGCCGTCGACCTCGTCCGCGACTGGGTGAACCGCCACGGCTCGACCCACCGCATGGCCAACGCCGGTGACCGCATGTTCCGTTAGGGCTCCGTCGGGGCCGGGGCCGGGGCCGGGGCCGGGTCGAGTCGTGCACGCATTCGGTTCGACCCGGCCGCGGTCGGCGCGGTACGGTCGCCTGTCATGCACACCAGGCCCGCCGTGCGGCCCCGGCCGCACCGGTGACGGTCGGTCAGGGCCGGTGCGCACGGGCAGCGATCACGCCCGGCCGACGGGGTGCCACCGGAGTCGACGTTCACCCGGTGGCGGCCCCGCGCCGAGAGGGCGACGGGGAAGACGGGGGCGATGGACGTCGAGGAGACCGAGGGCCTGCACACGGCGGGGCCGATCCGCTCGGCCGGGCAGGGCCGCTACGAGATGCAGGCACCGCTCGGGGAGGGCGGCATGGCGTCCGTGCACCGGGCCCGCGACCGGGTGCTGGGACGGACCGTCGCCGTGAAGACGCTCCACCCGGACCTGGCCCGCGACCCGGCCTTCCGCGAGCGGTTCCGCCGCGAGGCGCAGGCGGTCGCGGCGCTCAACCACGTCAACATCGTGGCCGTGCACGACAGCGGCGAGGACACCGGGCCCGACGGCGTGGTGCCGTACATGGTGATGGAGTACGTCCGGGGCCGGTCGGTGCGCGAACTCGTCCGTGAGGCGGCCGCGCGCCGTGCCGGCGGCACCGTCCCGCTGGACCGTGCGCTGGCCGTGACCTCGGCCGTGCTGGACGCCCTGGAGTGCAGCCACCGCCAGGGGCTCGTCCACCGGGACATCAAACCGGCCAACGTCATGACGACGGACGACGGCACCGTCAAGGTGATGGACTTCGGCATCGCCCGGGCGCTGCAGTCGGACGCCACCGCGATGACCCGCACGGGCACCGTCCTCGGCACACCCCAGTACCTCTCGCCCGAGCAGGCGCAGGGCAGGCCGGCGGACGCCCGCTCCGACCTCTACTCGGTCGGCTGCATGCTGTTCGAACTGGTCACCGGCACCCTGCCGTTCGACGGGGAGTCGGCGATGAGCGTGCTCTACCAGCACGTCCAGCAGCCGCCGCCGGTGCCGTCCTCGATCAACCCGTCGCTGCCGCCGGCCGTCGACGCGGTGGTGGCCCGCGCCCTCGCGAAGGACCCCGCCGGGCGCTACCAGAGCGCCCACGCCATGGCCGAGGACGTCCGCCGGGCCGCCGCGGGCGGAGCACCGACCCGTCCGCTGCACTCCGCTCCCACCGTCACGGCCGAGCACATCAGGGCGGAGCACATCAGGGCCGAGGACGACAGGGCCCGGCCCGCCGGGGCCGAGCACGCCGACGCCCGGGACACCGGGGGCAGGGGTGGGGGCGCGGGTGCCGGAGCGGGTACCGGTCCGTCCTGGCCGTTCGCGGCGTTCACCGGTGCCGACGACGCCGCCACGGCCGACGCCCTCGCCGAGGGCATGCGGTACGTCGCGATCCGGCGGCAGGCGCAGCTGCGGCGCGTGCGCAACGCCAGGATCGTCGGTCTGGCCCTGGTGCCCGTCGTCGCGGTCGTCTGGGCCGTGACCGCGTTCGGTGACCCCTTCGGGTACCGGACGGCCACCCACACCCCGGACCCGCGGGCGACCGGCCCGTACTCCTCGTGCGATCCGCTGTCCTTCGGGGGCGACGGCTTCAACCCGCCCTCGTTCTCGGGCATGTCGCCCGCCGAGGCGCGGACCTGCGCGGAGATCGCCGGACTGAAGATCGACCAGAAGACCACCACCGGCAGCAAGTACAACAAGGACACCGTCACCCGGCAGGAACCGGGGACCTCCCAGTCGGTGAAGCAGGGCAGCACCGTCACCGTCTGGGTGTCGACGGGCGGCGATCCCCGGGCGACGGGGGACCTCGCCAACTGCGAGGCCGAGGAGCAGCACGGCAAGGTCCCCACCCCCTGGCTCAAGGGCAGGACCCTGAACGCCGCCCGGACCTGCGCGGACATCGCCCACCTCAAGCTGGAGGAGGCCGGCAAGGTCCAGGACCGCCTCACCCCGGCCGGGCAGGTGGCACGCCAGGAACCCGGATCGGAGGACACCACCGTCGGCAGCACCGTCAAGGTCTGGATCTCCACCGGCGGCGACCCCAGGGCCGTCGGCGCCCTCACCGGCTGCGACAGCGCGACCGGCGACCGGCCCGAAGCACCGGCACTGGAACACATGACCGTGGCCGACGCCCGCACCTGCGCCGACATCGGCCACTTCAAGCTGCAGGAGCAGAGCGTGCCGGACAAGATCTGGCCGAGCGGCGAGGTCGTCCGCCAGGAGCCGGGCAGCTTCAGCCGGATCGACCCCGGCAGCACCATCAGCATCTGGGTGTCCTCCGGCGCGCCGTGACCGGAGTCCCACCCGCCGGCCGGTGAGCCACGGGTCGGCCCGCGGACGGCGGGCCGACGGTCGTGCACGGCGGTCACCTCCTCGCGAGGTCGCCGGAGTAGGCGCCGACGCTGAGGTGGAGGCTGCCGTCGGCGTTGCGTGTGTAGACCTGCTCGTGCGGGTCGGCTGCGCAGCCGGTGAGGATGCTCATCGGGCGGGTCTTGAGGATCAGGCGGTCGGTGCCGACGGCGACCAGGTCGGCGACGGAGTCGCAGTAGCGGGTGCCGGTTCCGGTGTTGTTGTGGATGGTGCCGACCGGCTCGCCCGGCCGTCCCTGGGTGAGGGTGATGGTGAAGTCCGCCCGGACGTCGTTCTGTTGGCCGGTGAGCGGACCCTGCCAGGTGCCGAGCAGGGCGGTGGGTACCGTGCCGGCGGGTGTCTGCGGGGCCGGTTCGCCGGAGGTCGGCGACGTCGGGGCGGGCACCGGTGCGGACGGGCCGGAGGACCGGGCGTCGCGGCCGCCGGCCGTCGGCTGTCCGGCGCCGGAGACGTGGTTGCTGTGGCTGGTGGAGAGGTAGACGGCCGTACCGGCCACCACGACCGCCGTTGCGGTGGCGATGACGAGACCGGGACGCACGCGACCGGAACGGGCCGCCACGGGCGGGGGGTCGACCGCCGCCATGATTCCGGCCGACGGGACGGCCGCAGCCGTCGGCGTGGGCGGGTGGGCCGGCGGCGGCGGTACGGCCGTGGCTCCCCGCACCGTCGGACCGTGGTGCGCCGGGTCCGGCACCTGGACGGCGGACCGGAGCGGTGGCGGGGCGACGTCGCCCGGGCGTCCGCCCGGCGCGGCCTCGGCGGCGAGGTCGAGCAGTTCCACCGCGAGGCGGGCCAGTGAGCCGGCGATCTCGGACGGCAGCCAGCCGTGCCCCGTCAGCCGTTCCGCCGCCGCGCCGTCGCCGGCCGCCAGCCACGCGCTGATCCGGTCCGGGGCGGGCCGTGCCGCGGGGTCCTTGGCGAGGCAGGCGGACACGAGGTCCCGCAGCCCCGGGGCGACGGTGTCGAGCCCGCGGAGGTCGGGCTCCTCGTGCAGGACGCGGTAGAGCAGGACGGGTGTGCTCACGCCCGCGCCGAACGGCGGGACGCCGGTGGCGGCGTACGCCAGCACCGCGCCCAGCGAGAAGACGTCCGAGGCCGGGCCCACCGTCCGCCCCTCGGCCTGCTCCGGCGAGAGGTAGCCGGGACTGCCGAGCACGAAACCCGATTGGGTGAGCGCGGTCGTGGCGTCCAGTGCCCGGCTGATGCCGAAGTCGATGAGCCGCGGCCCGTCCAGGGCCAGCAGGACGTTCGACGGCTTGACGTCGCGGTGGACGAGGCCGAGGCCGTGCACGGCCTTCAGCGCCTCGGCCAGTCCGATCCCCAGCGCGTGGACGGCCGCGGCCGGCAACGGACCGTACTCGTGGACCGCCGATCCCAGCGACGGTCCGGCGACGTATCCGGTGGCCACCCAGGGGCGGTCGCCCTCGGTGTCGGCGTCCAGCACCGGCGCGGTCCACCGACCGCCGACCCGTCGGGCCGCCGCCACCTCCTGCCGGAACCGCACCCGGAACTCCTGGTCGGCCGCGTAGGGCGGGTGCACCATCTTCACCGCCACCGTGCGCCCGCCCGCGGTCCGCCCCAGGAAGACCTGGCCCATCCCGCCCGCGCCGAGCCTGCGGACCAGGCGGTAGTCGCCCACCTGCCGGGGGTCCGCGGACCCGAGTGCCTCCACGCCGCCGATCCTCTCGCCGTCCCACGTCCCGTCGTTCACAGCAGACGGTAGCGGCCGCGGAGACGGTTCCGGTCCACCGATCGGGAGAGCCGACGTCGCGTGGGGTGGGCCGGCGGTGCCGCTCGGCCGCAGGGCCCGGCCCGGGACGGGGTCGTCCACCGGGCCGGGGCCCGCCGGCTCAGCAGTCGGGGACGACGGTGCCGTTGTTGTCCTTGGCCTGGTCGTTGCCCCACTTGGACAGGTAGTAGGCGGAGACCCATTGGCCGGCGGGGCCGGTGTCGGGGTCGGTCTTCAGCCACCAGTGGTTGTAGCTGCTGCCGTTGCGGATCTCGCGTCCCCAGGTCTTGCAGAACACGTAGTTGGTGCCCTGGTTGAGGGTGCCGGTGCTTGCCGTGCTGGTGGGGGAGGCGTAGACGGGGGCGTTGGCGAAGGTGTCGACCCAGTACCTGGTCGTGCCGGACGGCGGCGGGGTGGAACCGCCCGGGCAGTCGGGGATGACGGCGCCGTTGTTGTCCTTGGCCTGGTCGTTGCCCCACTTGGACAGGTAGTAGGCGGAGAC
>NZ_BAAALD010000018.1:0-34463 GCF_039528095.1 Kitasatospora arboriphila | reverse complement strand
TGGTGGGGGAGGCGTAGACGGGGGCGTTGGCGAAGGTGTCGACCCAGTACCTGGTGGTGCCGGACGGCGGCGGGGTGGAACCGCCGGGGCCGTAGAGGCGGACGGCGCCGTAGTAGTCGCCGTGCGAGGACAGCGCGGCCACCTGCACGTGGCCGCCGGAGTACGGCGCCTCGGCGATGTATCCCTGGCCCAGGTACATCGCCACGTGGTGGATGGTGGACGGGGTGCCCCCGAAGAACACCAGGTCGCCCGGGAGCAGCGGGCCCGTCCCGTCGCTCCGGAGGAATCTCGCCACCGCGCGCGAGGTGGTCCACTGGGTGGTGGTCACGCCGTTGATGACGTCCGTGCCCACGGCGAGGTAGTAGGCGTAGCGGACCATGCCGGAGCAGTCCAGGCCCTTCACGTGGCAGTCGTTCGGTGCGCCGTTCGATGCGTCGCAGATCCCGTACGAGGGGCCCGGCTGCCCGCCGTGGCCGCCGCCCCACGAGTACGGCGTGCCGATCAGGCTGCAGGCCGCGTTCACGGCCGAGTCGGCCTGTGGCGCGGCACCGGGGGAGAGGACTCCGCAGGCGGGTGCGGCGTGGGCGGCCTGCGCGCCGACGAAGAAGACGGCGAGGGAGGCGAGTACGGCCAGCAGTGCGGCGAGGCGCAGGGGCGGAAGGGACCGCCGGGGTAACGGGTCGACGCGCGTAGTCACAGGGCATCCTCGGGGGCGTGTGCCACAAGTGGCAGCAACGGAAGGGGGGTTGGTGGCGGACATTCAAGCACCGCACGGTCCGCATCCGACAGGCCCGGGTGAAAACAATTTCTGCAAGCCGCGTGCACGCGGCGCCGAGGTGGCCGTGGGGGAACCCGGCGGGGCCGGTGGCCCCGCCGGGAGTCGGGGTGTCGTGGACGTCAGGCGGTGGCCGGCCTCCGGTCGACGACGGTGCGGAGCTTGCCGCTGGTCGGGGTGCGGTCGAAGGCGCTGGTGGGGACGGTCTCGACGGTGCAGGTGAGGAGCGACTCGGCGGTGGCCGAGGCCAGTTCGGGGACGGTGGCCAGGAAGACGTCGAGGGCGGCCTCCGGGGCGGGGGCGTAGCGTTCGTCGAGGCGGACGGTGAGGTGTTCGCGGACGGGGTCGGCGTCCACGAGCAGCTGGAGTTCGCCGCGGTAGCCGAGGTGTTCCTCCGCCACCGTCATGAGGCGGCGGACGTTGAGGAAGTAGGTGCCCACCCGGACGACGTCGCCGTGCCGGCCGAGGAGTTCGATCCGGGGGGTGTGGCTGCCGCAGGGGCAGGGGCCGTCGACGCTCCGGCCGAGGTCGCCGATCTGGTACCGCTCCAGGCGCTGGCCGGCCCGGGTGCGGGTGGTGAAGACGAGGCGGCCGGGCTGTCCGGCGGGGACGGGCCGGTCGGTCTCCGGGTCGAGGATCTCCAGGGTGTGGAGCTCGGTGAGGACGTGGTGGACGGAGCCCTCGGCGTGGGTGCACTGGTAGCCGAGCGGTCCGAGGTCGGTGCTGCCGTACGCCGCCGAGCGGATCGACTCGACGCCGAACTCCTCGGTGAGCACCCGGCGCTGTTCGGCGGTGAAGTGCTCGCCGCCGTAGAACACCTTGCGGATCCCGCCGTAGGCGCGCAGCACCGCGCCCTGGTCGTGGAAGAGCTGCCAGAGGTAGGAGGGCATGCCGAACACGGTGTCCGCACGGTGGGCGACGAGCGCCTCGGCGGTGGCGGCGTGGTCGGGTCCGGCCGCGATCGGCAGCTGGGTGGCGTTCAGCCGCTCCAGGATGGAGAAGAAGCTGATGAAGCTGCCGTACATGCCGCCGCAGTAGAAGAGGTTGGCGGCGCGGTCCCGGGCCGGGTCGAAGCCGGCCGCGAGCAGGCCGTTGGCGCTGGCCCGCATCTGGGTGTCGTAGTCGGCGTTGGTGAAGACGGACAGTGCCGGCGCGCCGCTGCTGCCGCCGCTGCGGAAGTACAGGTGGGCGTGTTCGGGTGCGAGGGTGCGCAGTTGCTCCTGGACGCCCGGCTTGTCGAGCAGCGGCCCGCCCGGCGCGGCGGGGAGGGCCTGGGGCCCGGCGAGGTCGTCGAGGCAGGCGGTGGTGGCGAAGGCGGCGTCGGTGCGGACGGCGACCCGGCGGCTGTAGCGCTGGAGCGCGTAGACGCCGTCGTGGGGTTCGCCGTGGTAGCTGTCGAGCATGGCGCCGACCGGGGTGACCCGTAGGACGCCGGCGGCGAGCACGGCCTGCGCGAGCCGGGCGGTGTCGGCGCGGTCGGCGCCGATCGCGGCGGTCTGCAGGTAGCGGCGCATCGGCCGCAGCACGGCCATGACGGAGGCGCGGGGCAGCGGCTTGACCCAGATCGAGCGGTTCAGCGGGGAGGCGGCGAGGGCCGGGCGGGTGTCGGCGAGGACGCGCCAGGAGCCGTCCTCGGCGGCGAGGACCCGGGTGAGGCCGAGGTGTTCCTCCAGCCGGGCGAGCAGTTCGGCGGTGGTGATCTCGGCGTGCTCGGCCGGGTCGAGGACCGGGCGGGGCGACGCGGCCGAGGCGGCGGCGAGATGCGTGGCGAAGCGGTCGGCGAAGGCGAAGACCTCGGTCTCGTCCTCGGTGTCGAGGTAGACCACCTGGGGGCTGGAGCAGGCCTGCTGTTCGAGGCGGCAGACGTCGGCGGCGAGCGCGTCCAGGGTGGCGGTGTCCGACCAGGCGTCGCGGGTCAGGTAGGCGAACGAGATCCGGTGGCCCCACTCGACCAACCGGCAGCCGGACGGCACGAGTTCGGCGACCGAGCGGACGGCCTCCTCGCCGCCCCAGACGGCCACCGCGTCGGCGGGCTCGCAGAGCAGGCGCAGCCAGTCGGTGCGGCCGGAGGGGAAGCGCAGGGCGACGGTGCGCCGGGCGATCGCCCCGGTCGGGTCGGCGTCGGCCAGTGCGGCGAGCAGGTGCTGCGCGAGCAGGGTGTCGCCGCTGCTGGTCTTCAGCACGTTGAGGTTGCCGGTGAGCAGGCCCTCGACCACGCTGAGCGGGGCGACCGCGGCGGCGTTGCCGGGGGCGATGTGGACCAGCAGGCCGACGGGTGCCCAGGCCTCGAAGACGGTCTCCCGGGCGTCGGGCCGGACGAGGCGTTCGGGGCGCAGCGCGCCGAGTTCGCGGCGGAGCTTGCGTTCCAGCGCGGGCCGGTCGACCGCCCCGGCGATCTCGTCGAGGACGGCGGCCGCCTCCCCGGCGTCGAGGCCGTCGGCGGCGAGTTCGGCGAGCAGGCGGGACCGGACGGGGTCGCCCGCGGAGCGGAGGCTGTCGGCGAGGCGGGCGCAGGCGTTCAGCACCGTCTCGGCGGGCAGCGGTTCGGCGAGCACCTCGGCGGCCAGCGCGGGCAGGTCGGCGAGCCGCCGGGCGGCCTCCTCGTCGGCGACGAAGGCGCCCTGCCAGTAGTGGGGTGCGGTGGTCACGACATTCCCTTCAGGAGTTCGGCGGCGGCGGCCGCGCAGGTGCGGTTGCGGCTGATCCCGGCACGGCCGTGGACGGTGAACCACGGGGTGGCCAGCGGACAGGGGCACGCGTCGCCAGGGTGCAGCGAGGCCAGGTCGCCCATGACGACGCTCTGCGCGGGCACCGAGGTGATGTACGGGGAGACCAGGTGCAGGAAGCCGGGCTCGCCGTACGGCAGCGGCTCCAGGGTGCGGGTGTCGCGGACGGCCACCCGCGACCAGACCGGGGCGTGCAGCCGGTGGTGCCCGCACTCGATGTACGGCACGCAGTGCTCGACGGAGCCGAAGGTGTCCCGGATCCGGTCGGAGGGGATGCCCAACTGCTCGGTGACGGCGGCGTAGAACGCGTCCTTGCCGATCTGCCGGTCGGTGTGGCCCTTCCAGCCGCCGCCGAGCAGGACGAGCGAGCCGGCGGGCAGCTGCAGCGGCGGCAGGCCGAGGGCGCGCATCCGCTCCAGGGTGAAGTGCAGGAAGGCGGGGAAGCCGAGGAGCCGCACGGGCAGCCCTTCGTCGGCGTACCGCTGCAGGGCCTCGATGCAGCCGTGGACGTCGAACTCGTGGCCGCTGCCGGTGTGCCGCAGGGCGTGCGCGGTGCGGTGTGCGGGCGCGAAGTCGCACAGGTAGTTGTCGGTGAAGGAGGTGCCGAGCTTCAGCTGCGGTGCCGGTTCGTAGCTGTACAGCAGGTAGTTGACGGGCTGTTCGGGGGTGATCCAGCCGTAGTGGTCGAAGATCCGGGCGACCATGCGCTGGGCGGAGCGGATCGTCCAGGTGTCGAAGAACATCTGCGACTTCTGGCCGGTGGTGCCGGAGGAGGTGAGGTGCAGGAACACCTCCTCCCGCGGGATCGACAGCACCTCGTGCCGCTTGAAGAAGTTGGCGTGCACCAGCGGGGTTCGGACGTCCGTGCCGACGGTCGGGGCCGGGGTCTCGGCGGGCCCGGCCAGCAGCGAGCGGAGGAACGGCGAACGCTGCGCGTGCCAGGCGTTGGTCTCGGCCATGGCGGCGGCGAACAGCGCGTCGGCGTCCGGTCCGGCGGTGTACGGGTCGGCCAGGTCGCACAGCTGCTGCAGGTGCGCGAGCGCGGCGGGGTCGGGGACCCCGACCGGTGCGAGATGCGGGTTCAGGGCGGGGACGGTCACGGGGCAACCTCGGGAAGGGTCAGGTAGGTCGAGGTCCAGGCGGTCAGGTACGACTCCAGGTACGGCCGCAGCCGCGGGCCGGCGGCCGTGGCCCGGAAGTCGATCTGGCGGCTGGTCCGGGACAGCACGACGTAGTCGTGGAACCGGTCGCCGATCCGGCGCATCGCCGGGTAGACGGCGCTCGGGATGAATCCGGCGGCGAGGAAGGCGTCGAGCGCGGCGGTGTCGGCCAGCGGCAGCAGCGTCTCGACGTAGTCGGCGCCCGCGCGGGTGACGGCCGCCATCAGCGGCTCCAGCGCGCCCGCGACGGCCGCCGGGGACGGGTGCACGGCGACCAGCGAGCAGCTCGCCGCCACCGGGTCCAGGTCGGCGTACGCCTCGAAGGCGCCGTCCGGCGGGGTGAGCACGGCGTTCGGCAGGTGCAGCGGGAAGAACCGCGCGCCCGGGTCGGGGAAGAGCTCCAGGAACCGGCGGCGGACGAAGCCGGGCGCGGTGATCAGCTCCATCGGTGCGGTCGCCGGCGCACTCCGCCCGGCCGGGCGGGCCCGGGCGGCGGCCGCGCGCGGGCGGCCGTGGTCGAGGCCGGTGCTGCGCCGGGCCGCCTCCAGCAGCCGCAGCAGGGTGCCCTCGTCGGCACCGACGGTTGCCCGCCGGGCCAGCACGCCGTCGGCGTGCCGGGCGAACAGGGCGAGGCTCTCGCAGCCGGCCACCTCGACCGCGTTCGGCAGCAGGCCGAGGGCCCGGAAGCCGTGGCGGACGAAGACCTGCTGCGGGCCCGGGGTGACCACCCGGACGGTCGCGTACACGGAGTCCAGCGCGCCGCTCGCGAAGGCGTCCGCGCAGACCGCGGCGGTCAGCCGCCCGGCCAGTCCGCCGCCGCGTTGCTCGGGGTGGACGGCCAGGCCCACCAGCTTGCCGATCCGGCTGCCCGGGTCGGTCTGCACCGCCACCGATCCGGTGAGCCGGCCACCGTCCTGACGGGCCGTCAGCCAGTGGGTGTGCGGGTCGGCGATGAGCCGGCGCATCTCCTCGGGGTCACTGCCGAGCGCGACCGGGTAGCCGTGGCCGTAGACGTCGAAGTAGAGCTGCCGTAGCTGGGCGACGTCCTGGGGCGCCGCAGGGGCGATCGTCGAGGTCACGCCGCGCCCCCGATCGGGCCGGAGTCCGCGATCGGACGGGCGTCCGCCGACGGCTCCCGGTGGCCCGTCCACCACAGCGCGGCGGCGACCGGCAGCACGCCGAGGGCCTGGACGAGGCAGAGCGTCCGCGGCGACAGGTGGTCGCCGAGCGCGCCGAAGAGCAGCGAGGACACCGGCAGAACGGCCCCGAGCAGGGCCTGCATCACCGCGAAGAAGCCGGCCCGGTCCTCGGCCGGCACGGTCCGCTGGAACAGCGCCACGAACCGCACGCCGATCACGCCGACGCACCAGCCGGCGACGGCCATCGCGGCGAGTGCGGTGGCCCGGCCGGCGGCCAGCCCGGGCAGGGCGAGGGCGGCGGCCATCAGGCCGAGGCAGCCCGCACCGATCGCCGTGGGCGCGCCGGGGAGGCGGCCGCCGGTGGCCGATCCAGCCAGGGTGCCGAGGCCGAGGGCGGCCTCCAGGGCGGCGACGGTCGTGCCGTCGGAGTGCAGCACCCCGCGGGTGTACAGCGGCATCACCACGAAGACGGCCGTGGTGAACAGGTTGGCCGCGGTGAAGCAGAGCAGCACCCGCCGGACGAAGGGCAGGTCGGCCAGGATCCGGCGCAGCGGTCGCCGTTCGGCGCGGGCGCCGCCGTCCGCGGCCGGGGCGGCGGGGAACCTGGTCGCGCCGATCAGTGCGGCGGCGAGCAGGTAGGCCCCGGCGCAGCCGGCGACCACGCCGGGCAGGCCCGCGGCGTCGACCACCAGCGGTCCGAGCAGGCCGCCGGCGAGGCCGGCGATGGACTGGGTGGCGAGTTCGAAGCCGGTCGCGGTCTCCAGGTCGGCGTCGTCGACCAGGTCGGGGACGGCGGTGGTCAGGCAGGGGTCGAAGACGGCCTGGCAGCCGGCGAGCAGCAGCGCGGCGCCGTAGGCGAGGGCGGTCGGCGGGGTCGCGGCGTACGTCCAGCAGGCGGTGGCGAGGGCGGCCAGGCCGGCGACGGCGGCCGCGGTGCCGAGCACCGTGCGGTGCGGGCAGCGGGCGACGATCGCGGCGACCAGGGGCACCAGGGCGACCGCGGGCAGGGTGCTGACGGCGAGGAAGGCGCCGGAGGCGAGGCCGCGGTCGGGCCCGGCGGCGTAGCCGACCAGCCACCAGACCGCGCCGACCTGGAACATCCGTCCGGCGGCCTGGGTGAGCACCTGGGCGGCCCAGACGGCGCCGAAGCGCCGGTTGCGCAGGACGAGCGGCAGACGGCGCCCGGTGAGCCCGGCGAGCCGGGCCGGGCCGGTGTGCCCGGCCGTTCCGGTGGCGGTCATGAGTGCGGCCGTTCGTCGAGGACGCGGAGCAGCTTGCCCGTGCGGGTGTTGACGGCGAGTTCGTGGTGGCGCACCCAGTCGACGGAGAGCGGGTGGACGTGGCCGGCGGCGACCGCCTCCGGGTAGAGCGGCCGGGCGGTGTGCACCGCCCGTTCGACGGCGGCGGCCGTCGCGGCGAGGCCGTCGGGGCCGCCGTTCCCGGCGAGGCGCAGCACCAGGCCGTCCCGGCCGTCCCGGCGGCGCACGACCAGTTGCACCCCGGTCACCAGGCCGGCGGTGTCGGCGGCCCGGACGAGGTCGAGCACGTCCTCGGTGTACAGCGACACCGGGCCGACCCGGACGCCCTCCTGGGCGCGGCCGAGGATGCGGAACCGGCCGGCGGAGGCGTCCGTCCAGGCGGCGCGGTCCCCGACGGGGTAGCGCAGCACGGGCATCAGCCGCCGCCGCATGTCGGTCACCACGACCCGGCCGGGCACGCCCGCTTCGGTGATCGGCTCGCCGGTGTGCTCGTCCAGGATCTCGACCACGGTCTCCGGGGCGAACACCCGGTGCACCCGGGTGTCCTCGCCCGGGACGGGACGGCCGAGCAGGCCGGCGTCGACGGCGGCGTAACCGACCGACGACACCCGGGCGTTGGGGAACGCCTTGCGGAGCAGCGGTTGTTGGTCCTGGAAGAGGCCCTCGCCGCCGAACAGCAGCAGTTCCACGTCCGGCAGTTCGCGGCCGTCGGCGAGGAGGTGGTCGGCGAGTGCGCACAGCGTCGTCGGGGTGCCGGCGACCACCTGGGCGGCGAACTGCTCCAGGGTGCGGCCGGTGGAGGCGAGCGGTGCCGCCCCGCCGATCGGCAGCCGGACGTTGGCGACGGGGGAGTGCTGCAGTGCGTCGAGGACGAAGGTGTGACTGGCGTACAGGTCACCGGCGTAGAAGAGGTCGGCGACGCGGTGGCCGGGGCGGAGGCCGGCGTCGACCAGCCCGCTGCCGAAGGAGGTGGTGAACTCCCGCCACTCCTCCCGGCTGTAGAAGGAGAACTTCGGGGCGCCGGTGGTGCCGCCGCTCTTGAAGACCACGGCCTCGGTGAGGGGGCCGGTCAGCAGCCGGTTGTCGCGGGGCGTGTTCGCCCGCCAGAACTCGGCCTGCGGGACGACCGGCAGGTCGGTCAGCCGCTCCGTCCGGTCGGGCAGGCCGGCGTACAGCTCCGCGTAGAAGGGTGAATTGCGGCGGACGAAGCGAATGAGTTCCGCTGGTGGGTGAACGGGCATCGATTCCTGCTCTGGGGCATGCGCGGGCGGAACGGGTCGCGGGGGTGGTGCGATCCCGCCCCGGACGATCGGGTGCGACGGATTGCGGTCGGCACTCCGCAGAGGTCGGGCGGGTGCGGATCGTCAGAGAGTTGACGTGAAGTAAGGAGCGTTTGGCTTCTCGCTCGATGAAAATGAGGCTAGCACCTTCACCAGCCTTTGGATTCCAGCCGTAAGGCCCCTGGGAGGGTAGACCGGGCGGTGATCTGAGCCCCGGTCAGGGGTGATTCGGGCACGTCGCAATGGCGTGGTGAGATACGTCTCAGGAGGGCAATTTCCGGTTGAAGGAGAAACATTTCAGGTGTGGTCGCCGGATTCCGCTACGGATGCCGGAATTGCCACCCGCCGTTCGGCGGGGACGGCATCCGCCGACCGGCGGGAGCGCCGCCGGGGCAGCGGATCCGAAAGCGCACCACGGGCTCGCTCCGGCTGGCAGGCTGTCCCGGACGGCACGGCGAGGAGGGGGCTGGGATGGGCACCGGTGGACCGCCACGGCAGGACGGGCAGGCCGCGCCCGCGCCGCCCCTCGACCCGGAGCTGCGGGCCGCCCTGGCCGCCGCGGGAGCGGCCGCACGCGAGCGGGTCACCCCGGAGAACCTCGCCGCCGTCCAGCGCCGGGACGCCGGGGCGCGGCCCCGGCCGACCCTCCGGGAGCTGCGGGCGGACGGCCGGTTCGAGGTGGCGGAGCTGACCGCGCCCGGCCTGCACGGCGGCCCCGAGGTGCGGCTCGTCCTCGCCCGGCCCGCCGGCGTGCCCGGACCGCTGCCGCTGCTGTACTACCTGCACGGCGGCGGCATGGTGATGGGCAACGCCCGGTCCGTCGTGCCGCGGCTGCTGCGCGAACTCGCCCTGCCGCTGCACCTCGCCGTCGTCTCCGCCGAGTACCGGCTCGCGCCGGGGACCCGCTACCCGGGACCGCTGGAGGACTGCTTCGCCGGGCTCGTCCACACGGCCGGCCGGGCGGCCGGGCTCGGCCTGGACGCGGACCGGATCGTCCTCGGCGGCAAGAGCGCCGGCGGCGGCCTCGCCGCGGCACTCGCCCTGCTGCTCCGCGACCGCGGCGGCCCGGCGCCGATCGGCCAGTTGCTGCTGAGCCCGATGCTCGACGACCGCGGCAGCACCTTCTCCAGCCACCAGATGGCCGGCGTCGACACCTGGGACGTGACCTCCAACGCCACCGCCTGGCAGGCCCTGCTGGGCGACCGGTACGGCGCCGCCGACCTCCCGCCGCACGCGGCCCCGGCCCGCGCCACCGACCTGTCCGCGCTGCCGCCGGCCTACCTGGAGGTCGGCTCCGCCGAGACCTTCCGCGACGAAGCGGTGGCTTATGCCGACGCGATCTGGCGGGCCGGCGGCGAGGCCGAACTGCACGTGTGGCCCGGCGCCTGCCACGGCTTCGACACGCTCGCCCCGCAGGCCACCCTCAGCCGCGACGCCCGCGAGGCGCGCCGCCGCTGGCTGCGCCGGATCCTCCGGGTCCCGGGCCCCGGCAACGGCGCCGCACCGTGACGGCCGGGCGCGGCCCGGAGCCGTGCTCCGGGCCGCGTCCCGCCGATCGGCCGCTCACCCGTCGGAGCGCGCCGCGACCGCGGTCCGGCCCGCCCGCACCGCACGGGCGGCAGCCTCCGGCCCCGCCTCCGGGGACGGTCCCGCCTCCGGCGGCGGCGTCGTCCTGCGGGGTGCGAGCAGCGCCGAGGCGATGCCGGCGGCGGCCAGCGCCGCGCCCACCCACAGCGCCGGCTTGAAGGCGTCGACGAAGGCGTCGGGCGTGCCGTAGACGCCGGGGCCGGTGAACACCGCCGCGAGCACGGCCACGCCGAACACGCCGCCGAGTTCGCGGATCGCGCTGTTCGCCCCGGAGGCGACACCCGCCTCCTGCGGCGGGACGGCGCCCATCACCGCGTTGGCCACGGTCGGGAAGCACATCGAGGTGCCGACGCCGGCCACCGTGAGCGCGATGCTCAGCTGCGCGTACCCCATGCCGGGGTCGGCGATCGCGGCGACCCAGCCGAGCCCGGCGGCCTGCAGGGCGAGCCCGGCCGCCATGAACGGCCGGTTGCCCCACCGCTCCGAGAGGGCGCCCGCGAGCGGTGCGACCACCATCGGCGTCGCCGTCCACGGCAGGATCCACAGGCCCGCGGCGAGCGGCGAGTTGCCCAGCCCGATCTGCAGGAACTGCGACATCAGGAAGAGTGCGCCGAACAGCGAGGCGTACATGAAAAAGCTGACGCCGTTCGCGGTGGAGAAGCCCCGCAGCCGGAACAGGCCGAGCGGCAGCATCGGGTAGCGGGCCCGCCGCTGCCGGGCGAGGAAGCAGGCCACCAGCACCGCTCCGGCCAGCAGCGAGAGCACCACCTCGGCGCTGCCCCAGCCGGCCGTGTTGGCCCGGACGAGCCCCCAGGTCAGGCCGAGGAAGCCGGTGCCGGCCAGAGCGAGACCGGGGAGGTCGAGGCGGGGCCGGGGGCCGAAGCTCTCGGTCAGCCGGCGCAGCGCGAGCGGGGCCAGCACGAGGCCGATCGGGACGTTGAGCCAGAAGATCCACTGCCAGTCGAGGCCGTCGGTGATCGCTCCGCCGACCACCGGACCGGCGGCGACGGCCAGGCCCGCGATGCCGCCCCAGAGCCCGATCGCGGCCCCGCGCTTCTCGGCCGGGAAGGCCTGGCTGATCAGGGTGAGGGTCAGCGGCATCACGATCGCCGCGAAGCCGCCCTGCACCGCGCGGGCCGCGATCAGGGCGCCCACCGAGGTGGAGAGCGCGGCCGCGGCGGAGGCGGCGGAGAAGCCGAGCAGCCCGACGGCGAACATCCGCCGCCGGCCGAACCGGTCGCCGAGCGCCGCCCCGGTCAGCAGCAGGCAGGCGAAGGACAGGTTGTAGGCGTTGACCGTCCACTCCAGGTCGGTGAGTTTCGCGCCCAGGTCGACCCGCAGCACCGGCAGCGCGGTGGTGACGACCAGGGTGTCGAGGGCGACCATGAACAGGCCGAGGGACGCCAGGACGAGGGTCCACGTCTGGTGCGGCCGGCCGGCGGCCGGGGCGGCGGACCCGGGGGCGTGCGGGGTGACTGCGGAGGGCATGGGAGGCGCTCCTTGCGGATCGGGTGCCGGAATCGGTCTCACTCGACCGACGGACGGCCGGGCGCCGGATCGACAGGAAACGTCGGAGAATCTCCCGGAACGGAAGAATTGTCCGCAGAGGTGTCGATCCGGTCGGGCGCCGACCGTCGACATGACGGGAGGGCCCGGCCGGCGGGCCCGATCGAGAAGGGATCGCGTCATGGCGCAGTACCTGATCCTGGTCTACCGGGACGAGGCCCGGGTGGCCGCCGCCTCCGCGGACGAATGGGAGGCGGCACTCAAGGACCACCTCGCGTTCCAGGAACGCAACGCGGCCGCCCTGCTCGGGGCCAACGCCCTGCACTTCACCGAGACGGCCACCTCCGTCCGCCCGGACGGCTCCGGCGGCTTCGCCGTCACCGACGGGCCGTTCGCCGAGACCAAGGAGGCGCTCGGCGGCTACTACCTCGCCGAGGCCGCGGACCTGGACGAGGCCATCGCCCTGGCCCGGCAGGTCCCGGCGCACTTCGGCGGCGGCGTCGAGGTCCGGCCCGTCCGGGTGTTCGACTGACGGGGCCCCGATGGGCACCGACCCGGAGGTCGCCGCCGCGGTCGCGGACGCGCACCGGCACGAGTGGGCCTTCGTGCTCGCCGCGACGGCGCGCGTCACCGGCGACCTCGACCTGGCCGAGGAGTGCGTGCAGGACGCGTACGCCAGGGCGCTCACGGTGTGGGGCGACCGCGGCATCCCGCGGCGTCCCGGCGCCTGGCTCACCACCACCGCCCGCAACCGGGCCACGGACGAGCTGCGCCGCCGCGCCGCGCTGCGCCGCACGCTGCCGCGCCTGCTCGACCCCGCCGCGGCCCCCGGGGCGGACGGGCCCGTCGTGCCGGAGCCGGCCGAGGAGGAGGAGGAGGAGGAGGAGTTCCCCGACGACCGGCTCCGGCTGATCTTCACCTGCTGCCACCCGGCGCTCGCCGAGGAGGCCGAGGTCGCCCTCACCCTGCGGCTGCTCTGCGGCCTGACCACCGCCGAGGTGGCCCGGGCCTTCCTGGTCGGCGAGAGCGCCATGGCCGCCCGCATCACCCGCGCCAAGAAGAAGATCGCCGCCGCGCACATCCCCTACCGGGTGCCGCCCGCCGCGGAACTGCCCGAACGCATCGACGCCGTGCTCACCGTCGTCCACCTGGTCTTCACCACCGGCCACACCGCCCCCGCCGGCGACGACCTCGTCCGCCGCGACCTGTTGGAGCGCGCCGTCGACCTCGCCCGGATGCTGCGCACCCTGCTGCCGCAGGACGCCGGGGTCGCCGGACTGCTCGCCCTGGTCCTGCTGACCGACGCCCGGCGCGAGGCCCGCTCGGCCGAGGACGGACGGATGCTCCTGCTCGCCGAGCAGGACCGGCGGCGCTGGGACCGCGCGCAGATCGACGAGGGCCTCGCCCTCGTCCGCGAGGCGCTGCGCCCCCGGCCGCCCGGACGCTTCGCGCTGATGGCGGCCGTCGCGGCCGTCCACGCCGAGGCACCGAGCTGGCAGGAGACGGACTGGCGCGAGGTGGTCGCGCTCTACGACCTGCTGGTGCAGATCTGGCCGTCGCCGGTGGTCGCCCTCAACCGGGCCGTCGCGCTCGGCTTCGCCGCCGGCCCGGCTGCCGGGCTCGCCGCGCTCGACGCCCTGGCCGCCGAACCGCAACTGGCCGGCTACGGCTACCTCGCCGCCGCCCGCGCCGACTTCCTGCGGCGCCTGGGCCGCACGGCCGAGGCGCGGCTGGCGTACCAGGAGGCGCTGGTGCTCACCGCGAACACCGTCGAACGCGACTTCCTGGCCGGCCGGCTGCGCGCGCTGGACGCCCCCGGCCCGGTCTGAGCGCCGCCGGGGCCGGGTGCCGTACCGTCAGCGCAGGCAGCCGGCGATCCGGACGGTGGTCCGGGCGTGCGCGACGAGGCCGCTGTCCGGGTCGGTGGCCGCGAAGTCGAGGGTGTAGTCGCCGTCGGCGAGCAGCGGCACGGTGCTGCGCCCGGAGCCGCCGGTGCCGAGGGTGACCGGGCCGCCCGGTCCGGTGATCTGCCAGAGGGTGTGCTGCGGGTCGGTGATCGGCCGGTCGCCCGGCCGGGTGCGGGCCGTGCCCGTGAACGTCTCCTCGCAGCCCCGGTGGAGCGTCCCGCCCGGCTGCGGCGCGGTGACGGCGACCACCGGGGGCTGCGGCCGGGCCGAGGCGCTGCCGCCCGGCGCGGGCGCGGTGACGGTGCTCGCGCCCGGCCGCGGTGTGGCGCCGGGCGTGCGGGAGGCGCCGCCGGCCGAGGGCCCGGCCGTGGGCGTGCCGACGGACGCGGACGGGCCGGGCGAACCGCTCGGCCCGGCCGTCGCCGGGGTCGGCAGGCCCGGGACGGTCGGGACGTCCCAGGAGGGCGGCGGGACGGCCGGGGCGGCCGCGGTCACCGTCGGGCCCGGCCGGGTGGGCGGGGCGTCGACCGTGCCGCAGACCGCGACGGCCGTGATCTGCTGGCTCGCCGGCACGGTGGCGCCGCGGAGCTCCTGGTCGTCGGCGCCGCGCGCCCGCGAGTCGAAGTAGCCGTTGCCGGTGAGCTCTTCGCGGTTGCGGTGCTCGATCCACACCGAGTCGTGGAACTGGGTGCCGGCGGTCTGCTCGTTGCGTCCGGCGAGGTGCCACTCCCGGACGACGTGCCCGGAGCTGCCGGGCGGCGGTCCGTCCGCGGAGGCGTACAGCAGGCCGTCGCCGAAGTACGGCTGCGGACGGGCGCCGCCGCCCGCGGAGGCCACGGTGAAGCCGAAACCGCCGCCCACCGCGAAGGTCTTCTTCGGGCACCGCACGGTGAGTTCGGCCGTGCCGCCGGCCGCGACGGCGGCCTGCGCGGTCACCACGGAGACGTCCTTCAGCTTGGCGCAGATCGCCCGGACGCCGACCGCGTAGTTGGCCTGCGGCGGCTGCGGGTCCTCGATCCTGGTCCGGCGTTCGGCACTGTCGCTGCTCTGCAACGGGTAGGTGCGGGACGCGAGTCGGGTCCCGGGATTGACCGAGGCCACCCAGGAGAACGGGGCGGTGCCGGAGCCGTCGAGCGGGGCGAGCCGCTCCAGCGGCAGCGGGGCCGCGCCGTGCCCGGTGACGGCCCGGTCGGCCCGGAACTCCATGCCGGTCATGGTGAATCCGGGGATGCAGGTGTCCGTGCCGAGCGCGGAGCCGGCCAGCCCGGCCCAGGGGCCGTCCGTGGTCAGGTCGTGGATCCGGCCGTCGGCGCCGGCGGTCACCTTGTCCACGCGGTCCCGGAAGGCCAGCGCCCGCCGGGTGTAGCCGCCGCGCGGCGCGAACTCCACCGGCGCGTTCACGCACAGCGCGTACACGGTGAGGGTGACCGGCGCGCTGCCCGGGTTGTACGCGGCCGCCAGCCACGCGCTGCTGCCGACGAACTCGCTGGTGGTGGCGTAGCCGGCGCCGTCGACGGCGTACCCGCCGCCGAGCGCCGTCTCGTTCGCGGCACAGCCCGCCACCGCCGTCCGCTGCCCGCCGGCCTCCAGCGCCACCTGCGCGTTGCGCTGCACCACCCGCAGCTGCGGCTCCGTCCTCGCCCACCACACGCCGGCGCCGACCGCGCCGGTGAGCACCAGGGCCCCGGCCGCCACCGCGGCGGCGGTCTTGCCGCCCAGCACGCCGGCCGCTCCCGCCCGGACCGCAGAACCCATCGCCGCCGCCCCTCCGCCCCGTTCGGGGCGTCCCGCGCCATCAGGACGTGCCGTGCCCGGCCGCGCCGGCCCGTGGAAGTGCCCTTGTGCCCCACGCGCCCCGGCGCACCCGTGCCCGTGGGGAGGTGCTCCCGCGGGGTGTGCGAGGGGACGGCCGGCACAATGTAGCGCCGCCGCAGAGCCGCGCCCAGGGTCCGCACAACGCTTTCCGTGCGGGGCCCCGGACGGCGGACGGTCAGCGGTGGGCGAGGGCGAGCAGGAGTCCGCCGTCGGCCGAGGCCGGCAGGTCGAGGGCGGCCGCCACGTCCGGCGGGAGGTCGCGCAACCCCAGCAGGCCGGCGGTGAGTTCGGCGGTCGCGCGGTGCCAGTCGCCGGCCCGGCGCAGCAGGGTGTGACCGCTGCCCGCCACCCGGTAGCCGGCCGCCCGGGCGCCGGCGTCGCGGGCCCGGCCGGCGAAGCGCAGGGTGGCGTCCGGCGCGGTGACCCGGTCCAGGTCGCCGTGCAGCATCAGCAGACGGCGGCCGGTCAGGTGCTCGCACGGCTCGTCGTCGGGGCACCAGGGGGCGAGTGCGACCACGCCGGTCACACAGGGGTGCCCGCCGGCCCGCAGGGCGGCGCGGCCGCCCATCGAGTGGCCGATCAGCACGGTCGGCACCGGGCCGAGTTCCTCGGCGAGCTCCTCCAGGGCGGCGAGGGTGTCTTGGGCGGCGTCGGCGCGCTCGCCGTTCCAGCCGCGGCAGCGGTAGCGGACGACGCCGACCGCCACTCCCGCGCCGGCGGTGGCCTTCTCCACGGCCCGGGCGAAGGGGCGCATCCGCAGCCCGGGCAGGTTGACCGGGCCGGGCCGGTGCAGGCCCGCCTCCTGGCCGCCGTGCAGCACCAGCACCGCGGCGGCGGGTGCCTCGGGCCGCTCGCGCCACACCAGCGCCCGGTGGCCGGGTGCCCCCGGGACCGCCTGTCCGTCCATCGCCGTCACTCCTGTCAGCCGAGGCTGTCACTGTACGCGGCGCCGCGGAGCGGCCGGGAGGACGGCCCGGCCGCCGGCGCCCGCGGGTGCGCCGTCCGCGGACCGTTCGGCGTCCGTCCCGTTGGTGCGGCCCCGCGGCTCGTAGGGTTGGGGACGCCGGCCGGCCGCGGTTCCGGCCGGCAGCCGTCCGACGAGAGACCGTCACCCCCGAAGGAGAGGCCATGCCTGACGCCCCCTCGATCCCGCCCGCCACGGGCGCCCCCGCCCGGGCCGAGATCGGCGTGATCGGCGGTTCCGGCCTGTACGCGCTGCTCGACGACGTCACCGAGGTCACCGTGCAGACCCCGTACGGGCCGCCGAGCGACTCGGTCTTCCTCGGCGAGGTGGCGGGCCGCAGCGTCGCCTTCCTGCCGCGGCACGGCCGCGGGCACACCCTGCCGCCGCACCGGATCAACTACCGGGCCAACCTGTGGGCGCTGCACTCCCTCGGGGTGCGGCAGGTGCTCGGGCCGTGCGCGGTCGGCGGGCTGCGCACCGAGTACGGCCCGGGCACGCTGCTGGTGCCGGACCAGTTCGTCGACCGGACCCTCGGCCGGGCCCAGACCTTCTACGACGGACTGCCGCTGCCGGACGGCTCGCTGCCGGAGGTGGTGCACGTCTCGATGGCGGACCCGTACTGCCCGGACGGCCGGCGGGCCGCGCTGGCCGCCGCCCGCGCCAACGCCTGGGAGCCGGTCGACGGCGGCACCCTGGTGGTCATCGAGGGGCCGCGCTTCTCCACCCGCGCGGAGTCCCGCTGGTTCACCGCCAACGGCTGGTCGGTGGTCGGCATGACCGGCCATCCGGAGGCCGTGCTCGCCCGCGAACTCGGGCTCTGCTACACCTCGTTGGCGCTGGTCACCGATCTGGACGCGGGGGTGGAGACCGGCGAGGGCGTCACCCACGCCGAGGTGCTGGAGGTCTTCGCCCGCAACGTGGACCGGCTGCGCACGGTGCTGTTCAAGGCGGTGGCCGACCTGCCGGCCGCGCGGGACTGCGTCTGCTCGCACGCCCTCGACGGCCTGGAGACCGGGCTGGCCGGCGTCCCCGAGCCGCCCGCCGCCGGGTGACCGGCTCCGCACCCGCCTCCGCACGCAGGGGCGCGCCGCGCGGGCGCCGCAGGGAGAACCGTTTCGCTGCCCCGGCCGCCCCCTAGTCTGGCGTTCCGAGGGCCCGGCTCACCGACGCGACCGAGCCCTCGGGCCGACGCCGTGCCCAGCCCTGCCCCGCCCGCCGCGGTTCAGGACGCCCGGCGCGGTGCGGCCTCCTTGGCGGTGGTCTTCGCTGCCGTCTTCTTCGCAGCCGCGGCGGTCCGCTCGGTCGGGGCCTTGCGGGCCGCCGCGGCCTTCTTGGCCGGCGCCTTCTTCGCCGGGGTCTTCCGGGTGGACACCTTTCCAGGTGACCTGTGGCATGACCTGCCGCTTTCATGGGGATTTACCACGGTATGCCGGAGCGACAGGTCACGGAAGTCGAAGGCCGCCGCCTGGTCCTCTCCCACCTGGACAAGGTGCTGTGGCCGGCCACCGGCTGGACGAAGGGCCAGGCCCTCTACTACTACGCCCAGGTCGCGCCGCACCTGCTGCCGCACGTCCGGCGCCGGCCGGCCACCCTGCTGCGCTTCCCCTCCGGGGTCGGCGAGGAGGGCTTCTTCGCCAAGAACCCGCCGCCCGGCCTGCCCGACTGGGTCCGCACCATGGTCGTCGACAGCCACGAGGGGCCCAAGGACCGCGTCACCGTCGACGACCTGCCCACCCTGATGGCCCTCGCCAACGGGTACGCCCTCGAACTCCACGTGCCGCAGTGGAACGCCGACACCGGGCCCGCCGACCACGACCGGCTGGTCATCGACCTCGACCCGGGCCCCGGCGCCGACGTCATGCTCTGCTGCGCGGTCGCCCTGCTCGTCCGCGAACGCCTCGCCGAGGACGGCCTCACCGCCCACGTCAAGACCTCCGGCAGCAAGGGCCTCCACCTGTACGCGGCACTGCGGCCGAGCGGGGCCTCCGCCGTCGTCGGCTACGCCCGCACGCTCGCCGAACGCCTGGCCGCCGACCACCCCCGCCACGTGGTCAGCAGGATGGCCAAGGCGCTGCGCCGCGGCAAGGTCTTCGTCGACTGGTCGCAGAACACCACCGCGAAGACCACCGCGGCGCCCTACACCCTGCGCGCCACCGCGACCCCCGGCGTCTCCACCCCGATCACCTGGGCCGAGGTCGAGCAGTGCACCGCCCCCGGCGACCTCGCGTTCACCCCCGAGGACGTCCTCGCCCGCACCGCCGAGCACGGCGACCTGTTGGCCCCGCTCCTCGGCGAAGCGGCGGAACTCCCGGACAGCGACTGACCGTTGCGGTCCCGACGGCCGGCCTCCGTCACCCGGCCGCCGTCCACAGGCGGCGTGCCCGGGCGACCTCCTCGCGGCGGACGGCCTGCTTCCGGCGGTACGCCCAGGGGCCCCACCAGTCCGGTGCAAAGGGCGGGAGGACGCGGGCGGCGGCCTGGTCGGGATGCAGGCCGAGGCGGCGCAGCGGGGCGGCGCGGACCCGGACGGTGACGTGGCCGCGCCAGCGCCCGCCGAGCGCGGGATCGGGCCCGCAGGCCAGGTCGTGGCGGACGTCCTGCCCGTCGAGCGGCGACCAGTCGATGCCGCGGTCGCGCAGTCAAACGGCGAGGGCGAACCCCGGGCGCGGCAGACCGGACAGGTTCTCGACGGTGAAGAGGGTCACCCATTCCCCGGGATCGGTGGTGCTCGTGGTGTCCATCGACCCAGCCTGCCAGTGCGGCTGACGCCCTGTCGCCCGGATTTCCGGGCGCCTGCCGGACGGTCGGACCCGGCCGGTAGGGTCCCGGGTATGACACACGGGTTCGATCTCGTCGAAGGTGTCGCGGCCGGTCTCGAAGACCGTGCGGCGGCCTGGTGGTTCGTGCAGGACTTCGCGGAGCACTGGGTCGCTCCGCTCGCGGAGGGCGACGGCTGGGCGGAGGCCGACCTCGCCGCCGCGGAGGAGCGGCTCGGCCACCGGCTGCCCGCGGCGCTCCGCGAGGCCTACGGCCGGTTCGGCCGGCGCACCGACCTCACCGCCAACCGCGACCCGCTGCTCGACCCCGCGGAGCTCCACCTCGACGCCGGGGGCCACCTGCTGGTCCTCCGCCACGCGAAGGAGGGCGCCACCGCCTGGGGCGTCCCGCTCGACGAACTGCACCGGCCCGACCCGGCCGTGGTGCTGGAGAGCGACGGCAGCCGGCGGCCCTGGCTGGACCGGCTCTCGGTGGCCCTGGTCGAACTCGTCCTCTCCGAGTCCCTGCACGCCCCCGACGGCCACGCCGACCTCCTCGAACCGCTCGACGTCGCGACGCTCCTCGCCCTCGAGGACGGCTACGTCCAACTGCCCTTCCCCGACTACCCGGTGTTCTCCGCCCCGGCCGGCAGCCGCTGGTTCGCCGGGGACGACGTGCTGCTCCGCGCGGACGACGGCGGCGCCCTCCGCGCCCGCGCCCGCACCGCCGAGGCCCTCGACGGCCTCCGCAAGGACCTCCCCGGCAACTGGCTGCGCGCGGACGGCGCGTGAGGCGGGCGATCCCCCTGCCCCGCACGGACGGTGCCGGCGCGCCGGTGAACGGCGGCACCGTCCGGGCCGCGACGGGAGCGGAGCCGGTGCGGTGACGGAAGCGGCGCAGGACGTGCGGGACGCCGGGGCGACGGGCCACGGTCCGAGCCTGTGGCGGCAGCGGGACTTCATGCTGCTGTGGGGCGGCCAGACGGTCAGTGAGACGGGATCGGCGGTCACCGAGGTCGCCCTGCCGCTGCTCGCGGTCGTCGCGCTCGGCGCGAGCACCTTCCAGGTCGGCCTGTTGACCGCGGCCACCACACTGGCGTTCGCGGTGATCGCGCTGCCGGCCGGTGCGATGGTGGACGGCACCGCCAAGCGCTCCGTCATGATCGTCTGCAATCTGCTCCGGCTGGTGATCATCGGATCGGTCCCGCTGGCCGCGGCGTTCGGCGTCCTGACGATGGCCCAGCTGTACGCGGTCGCCGTGGCGGCGGGCGTCTGCTCGGTGTTCTTCGACGTCTCGTACCAGAGCTACGTGCCGTCGCTCGTCCGCGCCGAGCACCTGATGAACGCCAACGGCAAGCTCGGGACCACCCAGGCACTCGCACAGTTCGGCGGGCCGGGGCTGGGCAGCGGGCTGGTCTGGTCGGTCGGCGCCGCGGGGGCGATGACGGCCGACGCGCTGTCCTACGCGCTCTCGGTCCTGTCGGTCCTCGGGATCAGGACCCGGGAGGAGCGTCCGCGGGCGCGGCCGGCGGACGGGACGCTGCGCCGCCGGATCGCCGAGGGCCTGAGGTTCGTCCTCGGGCACCGCATCCTGCGCCGGGTCGTGGCGTGCACCGCCACCGCGAACCTGTTCTCCGGCATGGTCTCGGCGCTGGCGATGGTCTTCCTCGTCCGGGTGCTGCACGTGGGGCCCGCGCTGACCGGGCTGGTGATGGCGGCCGCGGCCGTCGGCGGGATCGCCGGAGGGCTGTTCGCCGGCCGGCTGGCCGAGCGGCTCGGCTCGGCCCGGATCATCTGGGTGTCGATGCTGGTGTTCGGCGCGCCGCAGGTCGTCGCGGCGGCCGCCCGGCCCGGCTGGGGGGTGCTGCTCTTCCCGCTGGGCTGGGGCGTCGCGGGCTTCTCCGCGATGGTCTACAACGTCGCGCAGCTCAGCTACCGGCAGTCGGTGACACCGCCGGAGCTGATGGGCCGGATGAACGCGGCCGTCCGCTGGGTCGTCTGGGGCACCCTGCCGGTCGGCGGCGTCCTCGGCGGGCTGCTCGGCACGCTGATCGGGATCCGGCCCGCACTCGGGCTGGCCCTCGTCGGCACCTGGGCGGCCGGCTGGTTCGTCTTCTTCTCCCCGCTCCGCCGGCTGCGCGACGTCCCCGGCCCCGAATCCGCCACGGCCGCACCCTGACGGCCGCCGCACGGCCACCCGGACTCCCCGGGTGGCCGTGAGCGGGTCCTTACGGAAGTCGTACGGACCGCCGGGGCCGGGCGGCAGGCCCCGGCCGTCTGCCTATCCTCGGAGGCGTGAACGCGTCCGACGGCGACAGCCGACCCCCGAACGCCGGCCGCATCCTGGTGGTCGACGACGATCCGACCGTCGCCGAGGTCGTCACCGGCTACCTCCGGCGGGCCGGCTACACCGTCGACCGGGCCGCCGACGGCCACCAGGCGCTGGCCGCCGCCGCGCACGGCCCCGACCTGGTGGTGCTCGACCTGATGCTGCCCGGCATCGACGGCCTGGAGGTCTGCCGCCGGCTGCGCGCGACCGAGCACGGCGCCCGGCTGCCGGTGGTGATGCTCACCGCGAAGGGCGACGAGTCCGACCGCATCCTCGGCCTGGAACTCGGCGCGGACGACTACGTCACCAAGCCGTTCAGCCCGCGCGAACTGGTGCTGCGGGTGCGCTCCGTGCTGCGCCGCGCCGGGGCCGCGGCCGCCCCGCCCTCCGCGGCGCCGGCCCCGGTGCTGGCGAGCGGCGACATGGAACTCGACCCGCAGGCCCGCCGCGCCCACCGGGCCGGCGTCGAACTGTCGCTCACACTGCGCGAGTTCGACCTGCTGGCGTTCTTCCTCCGGCACCCGGGCCGGGCGTTCGGCCGGGAGGAGCTGATGCAGCAGGTGTGGGGCTGGGAGTTCGGCGACCTGTCCACGGTGACCGTCCACGTCCGCCGGCTGCGCGAGAAGATCGAGGACGATCCGGCGGCGCCGCGCCTGATCACGACGGTCTGGGGCGTCGGCTACCGCTTCGACCCGGTGGGGAGCTGACACCGCCATGAGGGACCTGATGCTGATCGCCGCCTTCGCCGCCCTGGGCGCCGGCGCGGCCGGCCTGCTCGGCTGGCCGGCGGTGCGGCTGCTGCGCCGCCGGTCGGTCGCGCTCTCGCTGCTGTGCGTGGCCGTGGTGACGGTGCTGGCGATGACCACCGGCACGGTGGCGGTGGCGCAGGCGATGTTCCTCTCGGAGCACGACCTCGGCGTGGTCGTCACGGTGACCCTGATGGCCGCGGTCGTCTCGGTGGCCACCGCGGCGCTGCTGGGCCGACAGGTGGTGGCGGGCAGCCGGGCGTTGGCGGCGGCCGCCCGGACGGTGGGCAGTGAGGGCGGCTTCGCCCCGCCGGTGCAGCCGCTCGGCAGCGAACTCGCCCAGCTCAGCGAGGAGCTGGCGGCGACCAGTGCCCGGCTGGCGGAGTCGCGCCGGCGCGAGCAGGCCCTGGAGCAGTCGCGCCGGGAGCTGATCGCCTGGATCTCGCACGATCTGCGCACCCCGCTGGCGGGCCTGCGGGCGATGGCGGAGGCGCTGGAGGACGGGGTCGCCGAGGACCCGCCGCGCTACCTGGCCCGGATGCGCACCGAAGTGGACCGGCTGACCGGCATGGTGGACGACCTGTTCGAGCTGTCCCGGATCCAGGCGGGTGCGCTGACGCTCTCGCCGTCCCGGGTGTCGGTGTACGACCTGGTCGGCGACGCGATCGCCGGCGCGGCCCCGCTGGCCCGTGAGCGCGGCGTCCGGCTGGCGGGCGGCGCGGTGGCCGCCGAGCCGGTCGAGGTGGACGGCCGTGAGATCACCCGGGTGCTCGGCAACCTGCTGGTCAACGCGATCCGCTGTACCCCAGCGGACGGGGTGGTGGCGGTCGCGGCGCGGCGCGCGGAGGACGAGGTGCTGGTCTCGGTGACGGACGGCTGCGGCGGCATCCCCGAGGCCGACCTGCCGCGGGTCTTCGAGACCGGCTTCCGCGGCGGTGCCGCCCGGACCCCGCGGAGCACGGGCGGCGGCGCGGGCCCGCACCACGGGGACTCCGGGGCGGGCCTCGGCCTGGCGATCGTCCGCGGCATCGTGGAGGCGCACGAGGGACGGGCGACCGTCCGCAACGTCGCCGGCGGCTGCTGCTTCGAGATCGCGCTGCCGGACGCCGCGGCCGCCCGGGCGTGAGCGGCGGCCCGCCCGGCGGCGCGGGTCCGGGAATTTGTCATAGCCGCGACCGAATCCGTTTACAGCCGGCGGAGTCCGCGCTACGTTCCGAATGGGAGCGCTCCCACCCCTTCGCCCGGGGCCCGCCCCGCGGTCCCCGCCCCACCTGCCGAAAGGGACGACGCACATGGCCGACCTCCGCCGACGGTTACACCTGATCAGCCTGCTCACCCTGCTCGCCGCCCTGCCCGCACTCGTGCTGGTGGTGCTGGGCAGCCCCCGGGCCGCGGCCCACGGCGCGCCGATGGCGCCCGGCAGCCGGACCTTCCTCTGCTACCAGGACGCCATCACCCCCACCGGGGAGATCAAGCCCCGCAACGCGGCCTGCGCCGCCGCGGCCGCCACCGGCGGCACCACCCCGTTCTACAACTGGTTCTCCGTGCTGCGCTCGGACGGCGCGGGCCGCACCCGCGGCTTCGTCCCGGACGGACAGCTCTGCAGCGGCGGCAACCCCAACTTCACCGGCTTCGACCAGGTCCGCACCGACTGGCCGCTGACCCACCTGACGAGCGGCGCCGCGTTCACCTTCAGCTACAACGCCTGGGCGGCCCACCCCGGCTCCTTCCACCAGTACGTCACCAAGGACGGCTTCGACCCGGCCCAGCCGCTCACCTGGGACGCCCTGGAGAGCACGCCCTTCCGGTCCGTGGCCAACCCGCCGCTGTCCGGGACGGTCGGCACGATCGACGGCAAGTACACCTGGAACGGCACGCTGCCCGCGAACAAGTCCGGACGGCACGTCATCTACACCGTCTGGCAGCGCTCGGACAGCGCCGAGACCTTCTACTCCTGCTCCGACGTGGTCTTCGACGGCGGCACCGGCCAGGTCACCGGTGTCGGCGACGGCAGCGGCCCGACCGACCCGCCGCCGGCCGGCGCCGCCTGCTCCGCCGCCTACCGCACCGTCGGCAGCTGGTCCGGCGGCTACCAGGGCGAGGTGACGGTCAAGAACACCGGCACCACCCCGATCCTCGGCTGGATGGTGCACTTCACCCTGCCCGGTGGCCAGTCGCTGGCGAGCGTCTGGAACGGCGTCAGCACCGGCACCGGCACGGCCGCCACCGTCGACAACGCGGACTGGAACGGCTCCCTCGCCGCCGGCGCCTCCACCACCTTCGGCTTCGTCGCCAACGGCGGCGCACCCGACCCCGCGGTCGGGTACTCCTGCATGGTCATGTGACCGCAGGCCGCCCCGGCCGCAGGACGGCCTGCCGGCGAACCGCCCGCCGGCAGGCCCCGCGCGGCCGGCTCCTCCGTCGGCCCGTCGGCCCGCCCGCGTGCGGTGTGGCCGACCGTCAGCCGCCCGCAGCGCCTCGCCGGTCCGGACACCGCCGCCGCTGCTCCGGTCGGACCGGGCCAAGTGCGGTCCCGCGCAAGGGCGGTCCGGCACCGGGACGGTCCGCAGGCTCGCCCGGCCCCGGGCCCGTCGCCGCGCGCTGATCCGGCGCGGTCCGCGGCGGAGGGCCTAGGCTGACTCCATGAGGGCGCTGCGCAGTCTCGACCGCCGACTCTTCGCCCGCGTCGCCGTCAGCCGGCTGCGCGGTGCCCACCCGGTGCTGCCCCGGCTCAGCAAGGCGGCCAACCACGGGGTGCTGTGGTTCGGCGTCGCCGCCGCGCTCGCCGCCACCGGCAACCGCACCGCCCGGCGGGCCGCCCTGCGCGGGGCCGGCTCGCTCGCCCTGGCCTCGCTGCTGGCGAACGTCCCGGCGAAGTACGCCACCCGGCGGCCCCGGCCGCTGCTCGACGACGTCCCGCTCGCCCGGCGGCTGGCCGTCCAGCCGCTGACCACCTCCTTCCCCTCGGGCCACTCCGCCTCCGCCGCGGCCTTCACCGTCGGCCTGGCGCTGGAGTCGCCCGCGCTCGCCGTCTGCGCCGCCCCGCTGGCGTTCGGGGTGATGGCCTCCCGGGTGTACGTCGGGGTGCACTACCCCGGTGCGGTGCTGACCGGGGCGGCGCTCGGCGACGGCGCCGCGCTGCTCACCACCCGGTGGTGGCCGCGCGCCGCCGAGGAGCCGGCCCGGGCGGCCCCGGCGCGGATCACCGCCCCCGCGCTGCCGCGCGGCGCCGGGCTGGTCGTCGTGGTCAACGCCACCGCCGGGCCGGACGGCCCCGGGGCCACCGTCGCCGAACTCCGCCGCCTGCTCCCCGAGGCGGAGATCGTCGAACGCGGCCCCGAGGACGACCTGGCCGACCTGGTCGAGCAGGCCGCCGCCCGGGCCGCCGGGGCCGGCGGTGCGCTCGGCGTCTGCGGCGGCGACGGGTCCGTCAACCTGGCGGCCTCCGTCGCCCGCCGGGCCGGTCTGCCGCTCGCCGTCTTCCCCGGCGGCACCCTCAACCACTTCGCCCTCGACCTCGGTGTCGACGAACTCGCCCGCACCGCCGAGGCGGTGGAGAGCGGCAGCGCGGTCGCCGTCGACCTCGGCCGGGTCAGCGGGCCGGACGGCACCGACCTGCCGTTCCTCAACACCTTCAGCATCGGCGTCTACCCGGACCTCGTCCGCATCCGGGAGCGCCACGAGAAGCGGATCGGCAAGTGGCCGGCGCTCGCCGTCGCCCTGGTCGAGGTGCTCTCCTCCGCCGAACCCGTCCGGGTCTCCGTCGCCGGGGTGCCGCGCAACCTGTGGCTGCTGTTCGCCGGCAACAGCGTGTACGACCCGCCCGGCTTCGCCCCGACCCGGCGCACCCGCCTCGACGACGGCCTGCTCGACGTCCGCGCGGTCGACGGCAGCCACCCCTTCGCCCGGACGCGCCTGGTCGCCGCCTTCCTGCTCGGCACCCTCGGCCGCTCCCCGGTCTACCGCGAGGCCCGGCTGTCCGCCCTCGACCTGACCGACCTGCGGGGTGTCGCCCACGCCGCGGTCGACGGCGAGGTCGTCGACGCCCCCGAGCACCTGCTGCTCGCCAAGACGCCCGCCGGGCTGACGGTCTACCGCCCGGCCGAGGCCTGACCCGGCCCGGCGCCGACCGGCCCGACCGCGGCCGCCACCCCGTGGAGGCGGAGCCGCCCGGCCAGGAACTCCATCTCCACCTCGGTGCCGGTGAGGCCGGCCCCGGCCAGTTCGCCGGCCAGACGCCGGGCCTCGGCGAGCGAGCGGGTACCGTCCTCGCGCAGCACCCGCAGCAGGGCGAGCCCGCTCACCGCGGATCCCACCGGACGGACGGCGAAGGTGCCGTGCTCGGCCAGCAGCACCCGCCGGACGGAGTCGGGCGCCGGGCCCCAGTCCTCCTCGCAGGAGATGACCGAGCAATCGGCGCAGTCCGTGTCCACGCCCCAGCCGAGCCGCCCCCACCGCACGAACTGGCCGACCTCCCGGCGGACGGCGCCGCCGCACCGCCCGCACTCCACCGTGCTCCGCACCGCCCGACCGGTCACCGTGCCTCCCTCTCCGGCCCGCATCCTGCCACCGCGCCCCGCCGGACCGGCATGATGGGGGAGTGCCCGAAGGCGACACCGTCTACCGCACGGCCGCGCAGCTGCGGGAGGCCCTGGCCGGCCACCGGCTGACCGCGGCCGACCTGCGCGTGCCCGCCCACGCCACCGCCGACCTGACGGACCGCCTGGTGCTGGACGTCGTGCCGCGCGGCAAGCACCTGCTCACCCGCTTCGACGACGGCCTCACCCTGCACACCCATCTGCGGATGGACGGCCGCTGGGCGGTCTTCCGCACCGGAGAGAAGTGGCACGGCGGCCCGGCGCACCAGATCCGCGCCGTGCTCGGCACCGCCGAGCGCACCGCCGTCGGCTACCGCCTCCCCGTCGTCGAACTGCTCCGCACCGCCGACGAGGACCGGGCCGTCGGCCACCTCGGACCCGACCTGCTCGGCCCGGACTGGGACGCCGCCGAGGCGCTGCGCCGGCTCGCCGCCGACCCGGCCCGGCCGGCGGGCGAGGCCCTGCTCGACCAGCGCAACCTGGCGGGCATCGGCAACGTGTACGCCAACGAGCTGTGCTTCATGGCCGGTGTCACCCCGTGGACCCCGGTCGGCGAGGTCGCCGTGCTCGACCGGGTCCTCGCCAAGGCGCAGCACCTGCTGGAGGCCAACAAGCTGCGGGCCGAGCGGATCACCACCCGCGACCCGCACCCGGACCGCCGCACCTGGGTCTACGGCCGGGCCCGCCGTCCCTGCGCGCGCTGCGGCACCCGGCTGCGCACCGCCCCGCACGCCGAGGACCGCCCCGCCGTCTGGTGCCCGCACTGCCAGCGCGGCCCGACCCCCGGCTGAACCGCCCGGGCCGGGGACGGCGCCCGCGCTCACGGGGTGCGCCGCCCGGCCGCGTCGAGGCGGGCCAGCTCCAGGGCCGCGCTGCCGAGGCATGCGGTGAGGCGGACGGCCTGCGCGGCGGGCAGGCCGCCGAGCCGGTCCGCGAGGTCCTCGACGGTGTCCCGGGCGATCTCGGCGGCGACCGCCGCCGGAGCGGCCGCCGGGCCGAGTTTGGAGACGGCGGAGGGGGCCCCGGCCGCGGGGGGGGGGCCCGGCTGCTTGACCTTGAGCACCGGCCGGCCGACGGCCACCGGCACGGCCCCGGCGGGTTTCAGCACGTACCCCTCGGCGAGGTTGCCCGCCAGCGGCGGCAGGCCGAACCCGGCGGGGACGAGGCTCGGGAAGGCCGCGGGCAGCTCCTGCAGCCGTACCAGCGGTCCCTCGCCGAGCAGCGGGGCACACGGCAGCCCGGCCGCGGCCGCCGCGGCCCGGCGCAGCGCCGCGTCGCCGGCCCACCACCGCTCCCCGTGGACCTCCACCACCGCGTCGAAGACCGACCAGTGCAGGCCCGGCGCGTACCAGACGCCGGTCTGCACGGCCTGGGCGCCGTCCTGCGGCGGGACGGCCGGGTGCGGGTAGCGGCCGCCGAACAGCTCGCCGTACAGCACCACCCGCCCCGCGGCCCGGAGCTCCTCGCGCAGGGCCGCGGCGACGCGGCCGGCCGCCACCGAGAGGGCCGGCCAGATCCGGGCGAGGCCGAAGAAGCCGTCGAGTGCGTCACCGTCCAGCAGCGCGCGCCGCTTGGCCGCGCGGACCGCGCCGTCCTCGCAGAGCAGGGCGAGGTGGGCGCCGTGCACCTTCTCGGTGGCGGCCCAGGCACGGACGGCGGACCGGCTGAGCGCCGCCCGCTCCGGGATCTTCGGGTAGGGGGCGAAGGCGCTCTCGGACATCCGCCGAGCATCCCGGCCGGGCCCGTCCGGCGGCAACGGGATTACCCGCGGGGAGGGCCCGTGCCCTCCGTGCTCAGGGCTCGACGAGCGCCGGGTGCCGCGGGTCGTCGACCTTCACCGCCAGGTCGGCGGCCTCCCGCGGCCGGGTCTCCTCCTCGTAGCGGGCGAAGGCGGGCAGCGTCCAGCGCTCGGCCCCGGCGGTGTGCCGGGCGAGCGCGCCCGGGCCCATCGCGAGGTGGACCGTCAGCTCGAAGGGCAGCCAGCGGCCGAGCAGCAGCGGGCCGTCCAGCAGCAACACCCCGCCCGGCGGCAGTTCGGTGTACGGCGCCCGGGTGGCCCGGTCGGCGACGGCGTCCCACAGCGAGGGCAGCACCCGTCCGCTGCCGCCCGGGTCGAGCGGTGCCAGTACCTCACGCAGCAGCGCGCCGTCGTCGAGCCAGAGGTCGTGGAAGGCGTCGGCGTCCTGCCGGCCGTACTCCAGTCGGATCGAGGCGGGCCGCAGGAAGTCCGCGGCGGACACCCGCAGCACCGGGCGGCCGCGCAGCCGCAGCGGCCCGACCAGGGCGTCCGCCAGCGCGCCCGGCCGGGCGGCGTCCGCGCCGTCCACCGCGACCCGCACCCACGGCGCGTTCCGCGCGGCCTGCTCGACCCGGTCGGCGACCAGGGCGGTCAGCCGTTCCGCGGAGATCGGTGTCACCCGCACCCTGCTGCTCCTTCCCGTCGGCCCGGCCGACTATATTTCGCCGCGACTGACGGGCCGTCGGGGCCCGGCGCCGTACCCGAGGGGAGACCACCGTGGCCGAACCGGCCCTGGCCGACGTCGATGCCCTGGCCGCCCGTGCCCACGCCGGGCAGACCGACAAGATCGGCGTGCCGTACGTCGAGCACGTCCGGGCGGTGGCGGCCGGCCTCGCCCCGTTCGGCACCGGCCTGCAGATGGCCGGGCTGCTGCACGACGTGCTGGAGGACACCCCGCTGACCGCCGAGGACCTGCTGCGCGCCGGGGTGCCGTCCGCCGTGGTGGCGACCGTCCGGCGGGTCACCAAGGTCCCGGGCACGCCCTACGAGGAGATGCTGGCGCAGATCGCCGGCGACCACTCGGCGGCCCTGCTGAAGATCGCGGACAACGCGCACAACTCGCTGCCGGAACGGGCGGCGCAGCTGCCCGAGGCCCACCGCCTGCGGCTCGCCGGGCGCTACCGGGCCGCCCGCAGGGTGCTCTGGCCGGCGGTCGGCGAGGCCGACGTCCGGGCCGTCGTCGGCCTGGTCAACCCCGGTCTGCTGGCCGGGCTCGGCTGACACCGGCACCCGGCGGCGGTGGTGCGGCCGCCGTCCGCTGTGGCCCGCGGGCCCGGGCAGGAGCACGCTGGAAGCAGGAACGCGGCCGGCCCCGCCCGCCGCGGCGGCCCGCCGCCGCCGGGCGCCACGGGCCCGCCGACCGCCCGAGCACAGGGAGCGGCGATGTCCGACATGCAGCAGCGGATGAACGACAAGGCGGAGCGGGACGAGGAGGACGTGCGCTCGCGCGACCCCGAAGAGGGCATCACCTCGTACCAGACCGCGCACGCGCAGGACGAGTCGAGGGCCGAGGGCGACCGCCTCGACGAGCCCTCCGAGGAGCCCGGCCGGTGAGCGCGCTCGCCGGCGAGGGGCCGCACACCAGCGAGTGGCAGGTACGGCTGATGGTCACCGAGGACGGCGACGTCACCAGGGCGCACGCCGTCCTCGAGTCCGGCGGCACCGTGACGGAGGGCACCGGCGCGATGCAGGCCGACGCCGAGGCCCGCCGCAGCAGCCACGACCCCGCCGTCCCGATGATCGGCGACGAGCTCGCCGTCGGCCGTGCCCTGCTCGACCTCGGGCACCGGCTGGTGCACGCCGGTTCCGTCGCCGCCGAGGCCGCCGAGTCGGCCCGCCGCCGCGACACGGAGTGACCGTGCACGACCGATCCGCCCACCGCGGGAAGAAGGTAGCCGCAGGCGACAAGTAGTGTGCGAAACAGCCGAATCGTGACCTTCCGACACCCGTGGACCGGAACCCGCCGGACCACGGGTGCGTCACTGTCGGTGGCCGTACGCCCGGTACGGTGATCGACGTCATGGTGGCAGGAACGGTGGACGAGAACAGAGGCAAGGGCGGCCCCGAGGGCCAGGCCCCCCAGGACGCTGCGATTCCGCAGGACGCGCGCTGGGAGCTCCCCGGCTACACCCACGAGCGCGAGCTCGGTGCGGGAGCAGCCGGGCGCGTCGTGCTGGCCAGCCACGACGCGACCGGCACCCCCGTCGCGGTCAAGTACCTCAACGGCGACCACGCCGACCACGAGAACTTCCGCACCGAGGCCGGGCTGCTCGCCGGCCTCGACTCCCCGCACGTCACCCGTCTGTACGAGTACGTGGAGGGCCCGCGGGGCGCCGCCATCGTCATGGAGCTGGTCGACGGCATCTCGCTGCGCGACCTGCTGCAGGCCGAGGGCGCCACCGGCCCCGAGGCGGCGCTGACCGTGCTCAAGGGCTCGCTGCTCGGCCTCGCCGACGCCCACCGGGCCGGCGTGGTGCACCGCGACTACAAGCCCGGCAACGTCATCGTCACCACCGAGGGCGTCTCCAAGCTGGTCGACTTCGGCATCGCGGTGCAGAGCGGGGCCAAGGGCGACATCGCCGGCACCCCCGCCTACATGGCGCCCGAGCAGTGGGCCGGCGAGGCCGCCTCCCCGCGCGGCGACGTGTACGCCGCCACCGCGACCTTCTTCGAGTGCCTGACCGGCGCCAAGCCGTACGCCGGCACCACGCTGATGGAGCTGGCCGTCCAGCACACCGAGGCGGACATCCCCGACGAGCAGGCCCCCGAGGCGCTGCGCCCGCTGATCCGCTCCGGCCTGGCCAAGACCCCGCAGGACCGGCCGGAGGGCGCCGCCGAGCTGGTCGCCGACCTGGAGGCGGTCGCCGCCGGCGCGTACGGGCCGGACTGGGAGGAGCGCGGCCGGCGGCAGCTGGCCGGCCTGGTCGCGCTGCTGCCGCTGCTGCTGCCGCACCCGCACGGGCACGCCGCCGGCAACACCTCGGTCGCCACCACCACCCTGTCGCAGCCCCCGGGCGGCGTCACCGCCGTCCGGCGGTTCGGTCCGCGGGCCAAGCTGCTGAGCGCCGCCACCGGCCCCGACCTGCTCGGCGGCACCGTCGCCGAGGTCGCGGCCGCCGGCGCCTCCGACTCCACCACGACCACCGAGGTCGCCGCCCCGAAGGCCACCACGACCTTCGGTTCCGACGGCCCGGTGGCGGTGCCGTCGCCGTCCGCCCCGCCGTCCGGTTCGCCCTCGGCGTCCGCGTCCCCGTCGGCCTCCCCGTCGGCGTCGCCGTCGCCGAGCGCCTCCCCGACCACCTCGCCGTTCGCCTCGCCGAGCACCTCCCCGACCAAGAAGCCGACCACGGCCCCGCCGACCACGCCGCCGACCAGCGCCCCGCCGACCACGCCCACGACCAGCGCCCCGCCGCCGCCGACCCTGCGGGTCATGCGACTGAGCGTCAGCACCACCTGCGGCAGCCGGAACTACGAGGTGGTCGCCAGGATCACGGCCGCGACGGACGGTGCGGCGAGCGGCACGGTGACCGTCGCCTGGTACTCGGGCGTGAGCCGGCTGCCGGTCTCCACCGTTCAGCTCACCCTCCCGAAGGGCAAGACAAGCTTCAGCACCACGGTGTCGGCTCCGAGCACCTCCGGCTCCTGGACTGCGCGGGTGAGTTCGAGTCCGGCGGCCGAATCGGGCCAGGGCAGCGCATCCGGTCCCGTCAACACGAGCACTTGCGTCATCCTGACCTGAGGAAACGAGACATGAGCACCCCGCAGCAGCCGGACGAGGACGCCACCGTCCGCTTCGGCGCCAAGCCGCCCCGGGCGGACGAGACCGTGCGCCTGAACGCACCGAAGTCCGGCCCGGAGGAGACCGTCCGCCTCGGCCCGGCGCCCGTGCCCGCGGCGGGCCCCGAGGGCACCGTCCGGCTCGGCCCGGTGAAGCAGCCGGACCCGGAGGGCACCGTTCGCCCGGGCCCGGCCGAGCAGGCCGATCCGGAGGGCACCGTCCGGCTGAACGCGCCGCGGCCGAACCCGGACGCGACCGTCCGGCTCAACGTGCCCGTGCCCGCGCCGGACCCGGAGGGCACCGTCCGGCTCGGCCCGGCCAAGCAGGCGGACCCGGACGGCACCGTGCGGCTGAACGCCGCGAAGCCCGACCCGGAGGCGACCGTCCGTTTCGGCTCCTCGCCGGTGCCCGCGGCCGACCCGGAGGGCACCGTCCGGCTGAACCCCGCGCAGCCGAACCCGGACGCGACCGTCCTGCTCGGCGGAGCCGGGGCGCGGCCCGCGCCGCAGGCGTACCTCCCGCCGCCCTCGCAGCAGCAGCCGCCGGCCGAGAGCTTCGAGAGCGCCACCTTCCTCGACCCGCAGGTCTGGCCGACCCCGCCGGTCGGTACCGCCGTCCCGGCGCAGACCCCGGCGATGGGCACCCCGATCACCCCCGCCATGGGCACGCCCCTCACCCCCGCCATGGGCACTCCGGTGCCCCCGGCTGCGGCTGCGGCTGCCTCCGCGGCCGCGGTGCCCGGTCCGGCGCCCGCGGCGCAGGACGGGCTGCAGCGCTTCGGGCCGGGCGTGCCCCCGCAGGCGGCCGCCGTCTGGCACGGGGCGACCGCGCTGCCGCCGGTCCCGGAGCAGCCGAAGCGCCGGCGCCGCCGCTGGCTGCTGCTGCCGCTGCTCCTGCTGCTCGCGGTGCTCGCCTGGCTGGCCTGGGACCGTTACGGGCGGCCGGTCGCGGTGACCGGTGTCGCCGTGCGCACGGACAACGCGAACGGGCCCTCGTGCGACGGCACGGCGGTGATCACCGGAGCGATCTCCACCGAGGGCGGCGCGGGCACCGTCCGCTACCGCTGGAAGCGCAGTGACGGCACCGACTCCGGTGTCCTCACCCAGCCGGTCTCCAGCGGCCGCCGCACCACGGACGTGGTGCTCCGCTGGACCTTCCAGGGCCACGGCAGCATGCAGGCCACGGCCACCCTGGAGATCGTGGGACCGGGCAGCGGCACCTCCTCGGTGTCCTTCCCCTACACCTGCCCCTGACGGAGCCCCCGCCCCCGACGGCGCATCCCCGGCACCCGGCCCGCTGCGGCCGGGTGCCGGCGCGTTACTGACACGGTGTCAACCCGGCGGGCGGGGCCACCCCTGTCGGCCGCGCCGCGCAGGCCCTACCCTGCGTCCATGATCCTGCGCTCCGCGAAGCGGCTCGTGCTCCTTCTGCCGGTGCTGTGGCTGACCTCGCTCACCTACGCGGCCTGCGCCGTGCTGGTCGTCCACCTCCGCCACAGCGACCCGGAGGTCGAGCGCGAGCTCGCGCAGGGCGCGAACCAGTGGCCGGCGCTCGCCGCGCTGGCGGTGGCCACCGCGGTCGCCACGGCCTGGGCCCGGCGGCCCGACCGGAGCCGCAGGTTCCCCTGGTACCGGCTGGCGGCGCGGTCGCTCGCGCTGTTCGCGGCGGCCGTGTCCGCCGCGCTGCTCTCGTACCACCGAGGCGGCCCCGACTTCGACCACCTGCTCGGCCTGGGCGCCGTCACCACCTTCGCGGTGGTGCTGTGCCTCCTCGGCTGGGGGCTGCTCAACCTCGGTCCCGTCCGGGCGGCGGCGGGGGCGGCGGCAGCGGCGGCGGCCTCGGCGGCGTGGTCGGTCCGCGCGCCCGAGCGGTCGACGGTCGCGGTGCTGGCGGCGGTGGCGCTGCTGGTGGCGATCGGCACGGCGGCGGCCGCGCTCTGGCGGGTGCCGCGGGTGCGGCTGCTCGCCGGGCTGCCCCCGGTCGAGTGGACCGGCGGCGGCCTCCGTCCGCCGGCGCGCCGGCCGGTGCCGGGCGAGATCTGGTGGGCGGACGTGCAGTTCGAGGAGTCCGGCGAATCCAAGGACCGGCCGGTGCTGGTGGTGCGCGTCCGGGAGGACCGGCTGGAGGTGCTGAAGAGCACCAGCCAGGACCGGCTCGGCCGCGACGACCACATCCGGCTGCCCACCCGCACCTGGAACCCGGAGGCGGCCCACGACAGCTGCCTCGACCTGAGGCTGCGCACCCTGACGGCGGAACGGCTGCGCCGCTACGCGGGGCCGTGCCCGGTCGGGGTGCGGCGGGTGGTCCGCGGCCGCACCCTGCCGCTGGTGAAGCCGCCGC
>NZ_BAAALD010000017.1:82879-107513 GCF_039528095.1 Kitasatospora arboriphila | reverse complement strand
GGGGCCCCCCCCCTCCGCCGTTTCCGTGCCGTGCCGGCCGACCGGCTGCGGCCGGTGTCAGCCTCCGATGCCGGGCAGGGCACCGCCGGGGCCCGCACCGAGGCCGCTGACCGTGCCGAGCACGCCGCCGACCGGGGTCTTCTCCAGGCCCTGGGCGCCCGGGACGGGCGGCAGCGCGCGGTCCGCGGCGGCCTCGGGCGCGGCCGGGGCGGCGTCGGCAGCCGGCGCCTCCGCGGCGGGGGCCGCGGGCGCGGCAGGGGTCAGCTTGCCGCCGACCTCGGGGTTGAGGGTGCCGACGGCCTGGGTGACCTCGCTGCCGCCGGGCACCTTCTGAACGGCACCGGGCACCGCGCTGGTCAGACCGGGGTTGGTCAGCGCGCTGGTCGGGAGTCCGAGCCCGCCGGGGGCGGCCGCGGAGGCGGTGCCTGCGGCCGCGGCGGCGATCGCGACGCCCAGAGCGGCGGTGCCTGCGGCCTTCAGAGTTGCCTGCTTCATGCGTTGGTCCTCGGTTCCTCGTCGGTGCCCGTGGTACGGCCGTTCCGGGGAGCGCCCGTCGTCACACCGGGTCAGCAGTGACTGGCACACCGTAGTGAGAACATCGAATGCGGATCAACGGAGCGTCACTCACAGGACTGATTAGTCAGACAACCGGTCGGGGTGGGGCCCCGGCGACGGCCCCATCCCGACCGGAGATCCGGACGCGTCCGGCCTTCCGGCTCAGGCGCCGGCGAACAGCCACTCCGCCTTGAGCTCGGCGTAGCCCGGCTTGATCACGTCGTTGATCATGGCGAGGCGCTCGTCGAAGGGCAGGAAGGCCGACTTCATGGCGTTGACGGTGAACCACTCCATGTCGCCCAGGGTGTAGCCGAAGGCGTCGACGAGGTGCTCGAACTCGCGGCTCATGCTGGTGCCGCTCATCAGCCGGTTGTCGGTGTTGACGGTGACCCGGAACTTCAGCCGGCTGAGCAGGCCGATCGGGTGCTCGGCGTAGGAGTCGGCGGCACCGGTCTGCAGGTTGGAGGTGGGGCACATCTCCAGCGGGACGCGCTTGTCGCGGACGTACGCGGCGAGCCGGCCGAGCTGCACCGCGCCGTCCTCGCCGACGGTGATGTCGTCGACGATCCGGACGCCGTGGCCGAGCCGGTCGGCGCCGCAGCACTGCAGGGCCTCCCAGATCGACGGCAGGCCGAAGGCCTCGCCCGCGTGGATGGTGAAGTGGTTGTTCTCGCCCTTGAGGTAGTCGAAGGCGGCCTGGTGCCGGGTGGGCGGGTGGCCCGCCTCGGCGCCGGCGATGTCGAAGCCGACCACGCCCTGGTCGCGGTAGCGGTTGGCGAGCTCGGCGATCTCGGTGGAACGGGCGGCGTGGCGCATCGCGGTCAGCAGGGTGCCGACCCGGATGCGGCGGCCGGCGGCGCGGGCGTTGGCCTCGCCGAGCCGGAAGCCCTCGTTGACGGCCTCGACGACCTGGTCGAGGGTGAGCCCGGCCTCCAGGTGCTGCTCGGGGGCGTACCGGACCTCGGCGTAGACGACGCCGTCGGCGGCGAGGTCCTCGGCGCAGTCGGCGGCGACCTTGATCAGCGCCTCGCGGGTCTGCATCACGGCGCAGGTGTGGGCGAAGGTCTCCAGGTAGCGGACCAGCGAGCCGGAGTCGGCGGCCTCGCGGAACCACTCGCCGAGCTTGACCGGGTCGGTGGTGGGGAGTCCCTCGTAGCCGCACGCGGCGGCGAGCTCGACGACCGTCTCGGGGCGCAGGCCGCCGTCCAGGTGGTCGTGCAGGAGCACCTTGGGAGCACGGGCGATCTGATCGGCGGTGGGAATGCGGGGGCCAGTGGTGCCCGCGGTGGCAGGGATCTGCTTCTCCATTGCCGGAGTGTAGCTCCTACGCGCGTAGATTCCTACTCGGATCGCCGGGCGTGTCGCCATGTCGGAATTTTCCGACGCTTGACGTGTCGGAAAAACCCGACGTATCTTCGGGGCATGGCAACCGACGTCTTCGGCGCGCTCGCCAACCCCGTGCGGCGCGCCCTGCTCGCGGCCCTGCTGGACGGCCCGCGCCCGGTCAACGACCTGGCGGGCCTCTTCGACCTCAGCCGGCCGGCGGTCTCCGAACACCTCCAGCTGCTGCGGCAGGCCGGGCTCGTCCGCGAGGAGCCCCGCGGCCGGCAGCGCTGGTACCACCTCGACGCGGCCCCGCTCGCCGAAGTCGGGGACTGGCTGCATCCGTTCGAACACTACTGGCGCGACCGGCTGCGCGCCCTCAGCGACCTGCTCGACGAGGAGAGACCGTGACCGACTCCGACACGATCCACTGCGACCGCTTCCTGCCGCACCCGCCCGCCGCCGTCTGGCGCGCCCTCACCGACCCCGAACTGCACGCCCGCTGGTGGGCGGCCGGCGACGTGCGGCCGGTCGTCGGGCACCGCTTCAGCCTGGACATGGGCCCCTGGGGCAGCCAGCCCTGCGAGGTGACGGCCGTCGAGGAGGAGCGGCTGCTGCGCTACACCTTCGCCGAGGGCAGCCTCGACACCACCGTCACCTGGCGGCTCGTCCCCGAGGGCCGCGGCACCCGGCTCTTCCTCGAACACGCCGGCTTCGACCTCGACTCCCCGATGGGCCGCACCGCCCTCGACGGCATGGGCAAGGGCTGGCCGGGCGTCCTCGCCCGCCTCGACACGGTCCTGGCCTGACAGATCGCCGCAGGGGCGCCGGGGGCACCTCCCTCAGTGCCGCCCGAGCAGCGCGCCCCTGCGCGACAGCACGAAATCGCGGAAGGCCGCCGCCGGCGGAGTGAGCGGCCGCCCCGACACCCAGGCCAGCCCGATCGCCCGGCGGGTCCGCGGTGCCGTCACCTCCAGTTCCACCACGCCCGGCCGGGGCACCAGCGCCGGCGGCAGCAGTGCCACGCCCAGCCCGGCCGCGACCAGCCCGCGCAGCGTCTCCGCCTCCTCGCCCTCGAAGGCGATCCGCGGTGCGAAGCCGGCCTCCGCGCAGAAGCCGTCGGTGATCACGCGCAGCCCGTACCCCTCCTCCACCGCGACGAACGGTTCCTCGGCGACCTCGGCGAGCCGGATCCGGCGCCGGCCGGCGAGCCGGTGGTCGGCCGGGACGGCCAGCGGCAGCCGCTGCTCGTCCAGGTGCCGGGCGGTGAGGTCGGGGGCGTCCGGCAGCGGCGAGACCAGGCACAGGTCGAGTTCGCCGGCCCGCAGCCGCTCCAGCATCGCCGCCACGTAGTCCTGGACCAGTTGGAAGCGGACCCGCGGGTGGGAGGCGCGGAAGTCCCGCAGCAGCGCGGGCACCGCCTCCGTCCCCATGGTGTGGAGGAAGCCGAACGCCACCCGGCCCGCCGCGGGGTCGGCCTCGGCCCGGGCCGCCTCGGCGCCGCGTTCCAGTTCGGCGAGCGCCCGCTCGACGGAGGTGAGCAGCAGCCGGCCGGCCCGGGTCAGCCGTACCGTCCGGCCCTGACGGGCCAGCAGGTCCACGCCGAGTTCGGCCTCCAGCCGGGCCACCGACCGGGAGAGCGTCGGCTGCGGCATCCCGAGCGACTGCGCGGCCCGGGTGACGTGCTCCAGCCGTGCGACCGCGGCGAACTGCGCCAGCTGGGGTGTGAGGCGGACCACGGCCGACTCCGGATCGAGCTCGGCCGGGCGCAGCGGCGGTGAGCTGCTGTCATGCGTCATGGCATGGATTCTCCACGATTCATGTATTGGACGCATCAGCCGTACGGGGCCTACGTTCGAGCCATGTCGCCCGCCAGTACCGGGGCATCCGCAGCCACGCTGCCGGGTGCCCTCACGCCGTCGTCCCCTTCCGCCGCCGATGCCGCCCCCGCAGCGGCCGCCGACCGCCGCCTCCGGCCGGGGGACCGCGCCTTCCGGCGCGCCAACCTGGCCCTGTTCGCCGCGGGTGTGGCCACCTTCGTCCTGCTGTACTCCACGCAGGGCCTGCTGCCGATCCTCTCCGCCGACCTCGACCTGACCCCCGGTCAGGCCAGCTGGACGGCGTCCGCCGCCACCCTGGGACTGGCCCTCGCGCTGCTGCCCGCCAGTGCGCTGTCCGACCGGTTCGGGCGCACCGCGGTGATGTCGGTCTCGATCGCCTCCGCCGCCGTGCTGGCCCTGGCGCTGCCGTTCGCCCCGGACCTCACCACGCTGGTGGTGCTGCGGGTCCTCCAGGGCGCGGCGCTCGCCGGGCTGCCCGCCACGGCGATGGCCTACCTCGCGGAGGAGGTCCACCCGACCGCGCTGGCCTCGGCGATGGGGCTGTACGTGGCCGGCAACTCGATCGGCGGGATGAGCGGGCGGCTGGTCTCCGGCTGGGCCGCGGCCGCCTGGGGCTGGCGCTGGGGCCTCGCCGTCTCGGCCCTGCTGGCGCTGCTGTCGGTGCTCGCCTTCCGTGCGCTGATCCCGGCGGCCCGCCACTTCACCCCGGCCCGGGTGGACGCCCGCGCGCTCGCCCGTACCGTCGGCGGGCACCTGCGCAACCCGCTGCTGCTGCGGCTGTACGCCCTGGGGCTGCTCTTCATGGCGGTGTTCGGCGCCGTCTACAACACCGTCGGGTACCGGCTGGTCGCCGCGCCGTTCGACCTGCCGCAGTCGGTGGCCGCCTCGATCTTCGTGGTCTACCTGGTCGGCACGGTCTCCTCGGCCTCCGCCGGGAAGCTGGTCGGCCGGCTGGGCCGCCGCGGCACCCTCTACACGGCGATCGGCCTCACCACCGCGGGCCTGCTGCTGTCGCTCTCCGGCTCGCTGGTGGCCGCCCTGGCCGGGCTCGTGCTGATCACGGCCGGGTTCTTCGCCGGCCACGCCACCGCCTCCTCGGCGGTCGGCCGCACCGCCACCGAGGGCCGCGCCCAGGCCTCGGCGCTCTACCTGATCGCCTACTACCTCGGGAACAGCCTCGGCGGCACGATCGGCGCCGACGCCTACCACGCCACCGGCTGGTCCGGCGCCGCGGCGGTGGGCCTGTGCGCGATGACCCTGGCGGCCGGCATCATCCTCTACGCCACCCGCCGCGCGGTCGTCGAACGCCGTACCCTCGCCGGCGCCCGCTGACGAGGAGGAGCGAAGCTAAACTCCGGGCATGAGCATCGATCCGGCTGTGTACGCCCGGCTGCGCGAGATCGCGGATCAGCTGCCGAAGGTCCCGGGGATAGGGAAGGTCGAGATCGCGAACGGCGAGATCGTCATGATGATGTCACCGGTCCGACGGCACGAACTCGCCGTGCTGAGGATCGCCCGCCAGCTCAACACCCAACTCCCCTCGACACATCCGGGTTATGTCGCCCACCCCGGTGCCGACTTGGAGGATGCCGGGCTCGGTCGGCTGCGCTGCCCGGATCTCATGGTGTTCGCCGAGGACGCACTGGAACGGGAACAGCCGTCGCTCCTCCCCCACGAGGTGCTGCTCGTGGTCGAGATCGTCTCCAAGTCCAACCCGGAGAACGACTACGAGGCCAAGGTCCGCGACTACGCGGCCATGGGCATCCCGCTCTACCTGCTGGTCGACCCCCGCAAGGGCACCGGCATCGTGCACGACGAGCCCGGGTATGCCTCGCGGACGCACTTCGTGTTCGGGGACACCGTCCCCGTCGGACCCTGGCGGGTCGACACCTCGGGGCTGCTGACGTACGCCTGACGGGCAGGCGGGCGCCGGCAGCCCCGGGGAGGCGGTGCGTCAGGCGATGCGGTCGAGGACGATCGGGTTCGGGGTGAAGGCGGTGCCCTCGGGGGCGACCGTGACGCCGTCCTTGAGGGCCTCGATCGCGTAGTCGAAGCGCTCGGGGGTGTCGGTGTGCAGGGTCAGCAGCGGCTGGCCGGCCACCACGGTGTCGCCCGGCTTGGCGTGCATCTCGACGCCGGCGCCGGCCTGCACCGGGTCCTCCTTGCGGGCGCGGCCGGCGCCCAGGCGCCAGGCGCAGACGCCGACGGCGTAGGCGTCGAGGGCGGTGAGCACGCCGGAGGCCGGGGCCGTGATCACGTGCTGCTCGCGGGCGACCGGCAGCGGGGCGTCGACGTCGCCGCCCTGAGCCGCGATCATGCGGCGCCAGTGGTCCATCGCGGAGCCGTCCCGCAGCGCGTCGGCCGGGTCCTTGCCGTGCACGCCGGCCGCGTCGAGCATCTCGCGGGCGAGCGCCAGGGTGAGCTCGACGACGTCGGCGGGGCCGCCGCCGGCCAGCACCTCGACCGACTCGCGGACCTCCAGCGCGTTGCCGGCGGTGAGGCCGAGCGGGGTGGACATGTCGGTGAGCAGGGCGACGGTGTTGACACCGGCCGCCTTGCCGAGGCCGACCATGGTGCGGGCGAGCTCCTGGGCGTCGGCGAGGTTCTTCATGAAGGCGCCGGAGCCGACCTTGACGTCGAGGACGAGCGCCCCGGTGCCCTCGGCGATCTTCTTCGACATGATCGAGGAGGCGATCAGCGGGATCGCCTCGACGGTGCCGGTGACGTCGCGCAGCGCGTAGAGCTTCTTGTCGGCGGGGGCGAGGCCGTCGCCGGCGGCGCAGATGACGGCGCCGGTGTCGTTGAGGACCTGGAGCATCTCCTCGTTGGAGAGCAGGGCGCGCCAGCCGGGGATCGACTCCAGCTTGTCGAGGGTGCCGCCGGTGTGGCCGAGGCCGCGGCCGGAGAGCTGCGGTACGGCGGCGCCGCAGGCGGCGACCAGCGGGGCGAGCGGCAGGGTGATCTTGTCGCCGACGCCGCCGGTGGAGTGCTTGTCGGAGGTGGGCACGCCGAGCGAGGAGAAGTCCATCCGGACGCCGGAGCGGATCATCGCGTCCGTCCAGCGGCTGATCTCGCGGAGGTTCATGCCGTTCAGCAGGATGGCCATGGCCAGGGCCGACATCTGCTCGTCGGCGACCTCCCCGCGGGTGTAGGCGTCGATGACCCAGTCGATCTGGCCGTCGGTCAGCTCTCCGCGGTCGCGCTTGGTCCTGATGACGGAGGGGGCGTCCATGGGGTCTCCAAGAGGTGCAGGGTGCTCAGGTGCAGGAATGCGAAGAGTGCCGCGGCGGGCCCCGAACCGGGCCCTCCGCGACACTCTACGCGCGTAACAACGGGAGGTGCTAGAGCCGCTCCGGCCCGAAGGCGTCCGGCAGGACCTCGTCCATGGTCTTCACCCCGGACGGCAGGTCCACCAGCAGCTCGGGCCCGCCGTGCTCGTACAGCAGCTGCCGGCAGCGGCCGCACGGCATCAGCAGGGTGCCGGCGCCGTCCACGCAGGTGAAGGCCGTCAGCCGGCCGCCGCCACTGGCGTGCAGCGCGGAGACCAGGCCGCACTCGGCGCACAGGCCGAGTCCGTACGAGGCGTTCTCCACGTTGCAGCCGGTGACGATCCGGCCGTCGTCGACCAGGGCCGCCGCCCCGACCGGGAACTTGCTGTAGGGGGCGTACGCGTGCGCCATCGCGCCGCGCGCCGCCTCCCGCAGCGTCTCCCAGTCGGGCGCGGGTGCGGTCGTCACTTGGCTTCGCCCTTGCGGTAGATCTGGCCGTCGGCCTTCGGCGGACGCAGGCGCTGCGAGGCCAGCGCGAGCACGACCAGCGTGATCACGTACGGGGTGGCCACGATCAACGGGCGCTCCACCGAGTCGGTCAGCGCGAACCAGAGGCCGAGGCCGCCGGCGACCACCAGGCTGATGACCGCGGTGGTGTACTTGCGGCGGTAGCCGTGCCACATCGCGAGCAGGCCCATGGCGAGCGCGATGACCAGCAGCAGGACGTGGACGTTGTCCGCGTCGCGCAGCTGGAGGCTGTCGGTGAAGCCGAACAGGCCCGAGCCGACGGCGAGGCCGCCCGGCATCCAGTTGCCGAAGATCATCGCGGCGAGGCCGATGAAGCCCCGGCCCTGGGTCTGACCGTCCTTGTAGAAGTGCGCCGCGACCAGCGACAGGTACGCACCGGCGAGGCCGGCGAACGCGCCCGAGGCGACGACCGCGAAGTACTTGTACTTGTAGACGTTGACGCCCAGCGACTCGGCGGCGGTCGGGTTCTCACCGCAGGAGCGCAGGCGCAGGCCGAAGACGGTGCGCCAGAGCAGGAAGTAGCTGGCGATGATCAGCACCGCGGCGATCACGATGACCACCGACAGGTCGGTGACCACACCGCCGACGATGCCCGCCACGTCCGAGACCAGGAACCAGTGGTGCTTCTCGATGTCGGCGAGCCAGTCCGACAGCCCGGGGATCGTGATGTTGGGCAGCGAGTCGGCCGGCGGCGACTGGTTGGCGCCCGCGCCGTTGGCCACGTAGTCCCGGTAGTAGATCCGGTTCACGTAGGCGCAGATGCCGGGGATCAGCAGGTTGATGCCGACGCCGGAGACGATGTGGTCGACGCCGAAGGTGACGGTGACCAGCGCGTGCAGCAGGCCGCCGAGCGCGCCGCCGGCCATGCCGGCGAGCAGGCCGACCCAGGGGTTGACCAGGAAGCCCACCCAGGCGCCGCAGAAGGTGCCGGCGACCATCATGCCTTCGAGGCCGATGTTGACCACGCCGGCCCGCTCCGACCACAGACCGCCGAGGCCGGCCATCGCGATCGGGACGGCCGCGCCGAGGGCGGCGTTGACCTGGCCGGATGCGGTCAGGCCGTGGTTGCCGGTGGCCGCGCCGACGGCGGAGACCAGGACGAGCGCGCCCGCGATCAGCAGCAGCACGATCGGCCAGGTGAGCTTCGACTTCTTCGTCGGGGCGCCCGGCGTCTTCGGCCGGGCGGTGGTGGCGGTGCTCACGCGGCAACCTCCTTGTTGGCGGCGGCCGCGGCGGCCTGGGCGGCGAGCTCGGCGCCGACCTTCTGCTGCTGGCGCTTGAGGCCGTAGCGGCGCACCAGCTCGTAGGCGACGACGACGCAGATGACGATGGTGCCCTGCATGACGAGGACGATCTCCTGCGGGTAGTCGCCCTGCAGCGGCAGCTGCGTGCCGGAGACGTCGAGGAAGGCGAACAGCAGGGCCGAGAAGGCGATGCCGATCGGGCTGTTGCGGCCGAGCAGGGCCACCGAGATGCCGATGAAGCCCAGGTTCAGCTGGATGCTCTGACCGAAGTAGAACGAACTCTGCAGCAGCTCCGGGATGCCGATGAGGCCGGCGATGGCACCGGACACCGCCATGCTGGTCAGCACCATGCGCTTGACGTTGACACCGGACGCCTTGGCGGCGGTCTCCGAGCGGCCGGTGGCGCGCAGGTCGAAGCCGAACCGGGTGCGGGTCAGGGTGAACTGGAACAGCACGCCGATCAGGATGGCGACGAAGATGAAGCCCCAGAGCGTGCCGCCGGCGGTCTCGATCGAGAAGAAGTGGCTCGACTCGGAGACCGGAGCGGTCTGGATCGCGTTGGCGTTGGCGCTCTTCGCCGGGGCGAAGCGGCCCGGGATCAGCAGCAGGCCGACGACGGCGGTGGCGATCGCGTTCAGCATGATGGTCGAGATGACCTCGCTGACACCGCGGTAGACCTTCAGCACACCGGCGACGCTGGCCCACAGACCGCCGACCAGCATGGCGGTGACCAGCAGCAGCGGGACCTGGATGACGGCCGGCAGGTCCACCTGGCTGCCGACGTAGGCGGCGAACAGCACGCCGAGGCGGTACTGGCCCTCGACGCCGATGTTGAACAGGTTCATCCGGAAGCCGAACGCCGCGGCACAACCGGCGATGTAGTAGACGGTCGTCCGGTTGAGCGTCAGCACCTGGCCGTCGGAGGCGGTGCCGTACCGGATCATCACGTCGAAGGCGTCGAACGGGTCCTTGCCGGAGACCGCCAGCAGGACGGAGCAGAGCACCACCGAGAGCAGGACGGCCAGCACCGGGGCGGCCAGGGCGAGCAGGATCTTCTCGCCGTCGAACCGCGAGGCGAACGAGCGCTTGGCGGGCGGGTTGGGACTGGTCATGGATTACTCCCCCGCCTGCGTGTCGTCGGCGGAACGGTCGGACGCGGCCTCGGTGCCCTCGGCGGCGGTCGCCTTCTGCTCGGCGACGGCGTCGGGCTCGGACTCGATGTGGCCGCGGGCGGCGCCGGTCATCGCGGTGCCGAGGTCCTCGGCGGTGACGGTGGCCGGGTCGGCGTCGGCGACCAGGCGGCCGCGGTAGATCACCCGGATGGTGTCGGAGAGGCCGATCAGCTCGTCCAGGTCGGCGGAGATCAGCAGCACGGCGAGGCCCTCGCGCTGGGCGCTGCGGATCTGCTCCCAGATCTGGGCCTGCGCGCCGACGTCGACGCCGCGGGTCGGGTGGGCCGCGACCAGCAGCTTCGGGTCGTGGCTCATCTCGCGGCCGATGATCAGCTTCTGCTGGTTGCCGCCGGAGAGAGAGGCCGCGGTGACCTCGATGCCGGGGGTGCGGACGTCGTACTCCTCGACGATCCGCTGGGTGTCCTTGCGGGCGCCGGCCGGGTCGAGCAGGACGCCCTTGGAGTTGGGCGTCTCGGTGACGTGGCCGAGGATCCGGTTCTCCCAGAGCGGGGCCTCCAGCAGCAGGCCGTGGCGGTGGCGGTCCTCGGGGATGTAGCCGATGCCGGCCTCGCGGCGGGCCCGGGTGAGCGCGTTGGTGACGTCCTTGCCGTCCAGGGTCACGGTGCCCGCGTCGAGCGGGATCATGCCCATGATCGCCTCGACGAGCTCGGCCTGGCCGTTGCCCTCGACGCCGGCGATGCCCAGCACCTCGCCGCGGCGGATGCGCAACGAGACGTCGTCGAGGACGACGCGCTCGATGCCCTCGGCGTCGGTCTTGGCGATCCGCAGGCCGTTCACGCCGAGCATCTCGTCCGGCATGACGGTCGACTCGCGGCTCGCCGGCGAGGGGAGCTCGGCGCCGACCATCATCTCGGCGAGCTGGCGGGCGGTGACCGTCTTGGGGTCGGCGTCGCCCACGGTGGTGCCGCGGCGGATGACGCTGATCGCGTCCGCGACGGCGAGCACCTCGTGCAGCTTGTGGGAGATGAAGATGACGGTGACGCCCTCCGCCTTGAGCTCGCGGAGGTTGTCGAAGAGCGCGTCCACCTCCTGCGGCACGAGGACGGCGGTCGGCTCGTCGAGGATCAGGATGTTCGCGCCGCGGTAGAGGACCTTGAGGATCTCCACGCGCTGCCGGTCGGCGACGCCGAGGTCCTCGATCAGGGCGTCCGGACGCACGCCCAGGCCGTACTGGTCGGAGATCTCCTGGATCTTCGCCTTGGCCTTGCCGCCCATGCCGTGGAGCTTCTCGCCGCCGAGGACGATGTTCTCCCAGACGGTCAGGTTGTCCGCGAGCATGAAGTGCTGGTGCACCATGCCGATGCCGAGGTCGATGGCGTCGGCCGGGGTACCGAGCTGGACCTGCTTGCCGTTGATGGCGATGGTGCCCTCGTCCGGCCGCTGCATGCCGTAGAGGATCTTCATCAGGGTGGACTTGCCGGCGCCGTTCTCGCCCATGAGGGCGTGCACGGTGCCGCGTCGCACGGTGATGTCGATGTCGTGGTTGGCCACGACGCCGGGGAAGCGCTTGGTGATGCCGCGCAGTTCGACGGCCGGTGTCGCCGTCCCCGCGCTGGGGGTGCCGCCCTGGTCGAGGGCGGGATCGGAAGCGGTGATGGCGATCTCCTGAAGTCGTCGTGCGCACCGTTGCGCCGGAGTGCCTGGTGTTCTGTCTGTGGGTGGAACGGGCGGGGCCCGGCGGGACGCGTCCTGCGCGCCCCGCCGGGCCCTCCGGTGATGGTCGTCGGCCCCGGGGCCACCGCCGGCAGGTGGCGGTGGTCAGGAGCGCCGGATCAGTTCTCCGGGGTGGTGGGGATCTTGGTGGCGCCGGAGGTGATCGCCTGGGTGGCGGCGTCGATCTTCGGCTGGATGTCCTTCAGGAAGCCGCCGGTCTGGGCCAGCGAGACACCCTCGGCCTTCAGGTCGAAGTTCTTGACGCCGGTCAGCGGGTTGCCGTCCTTGTACGCCTTGATGTAGTCGAAGACGGCCACGTTCACGTTCTTGACCATGGAGGTCAGGATGTTGGCCTTGTACTTCGACAGCGCCGGCTGGGTGGCCTGGTCGGAGTCGACGCCGATGGCCCACTTGCCCTTGCTGGCGACGGCCTCGATCGAGCCGTTGCCGGAGGAGCCGGCGGCGGAGTAGATGACGTCCGCGCCCTTGTCCAGCTGGCCCTGCGCGGCTTCCTTGCCCTTGCCGGGGTCGTTGAAGCCGCTGAAGTCCGGCGGGGTGGTGAGGTAGGTGGTCTCGACCACGATGTTCGGGTCGACGGACTTGGCGCCCGCCTTGTAACCGGCCTCGAACTTCTTGATCAGCTCGGACTGCACGCCGCCGATGAAGCCGATGTGCTTGGCCTTGCTCTTGGAGGCGGCGGCGACGCCGGCGAGGTACGAGCCCTCCTGCTCCGAGAAGGTCAGCGAGGTGACGTTGCTCGGCTGGGTGTCGGAGGCCGAGTCGATGATCGCGAACTTGACGTTCGGGTTCTCCTTGGCGACCTTCTCGACGGCCGCCTGGTACACGAAGCCGACGGCGATGACCGGGTTGTAGCCGGCGCTGACCAGCGACTTGAGGCGGGCCTCCTTGTCGGCCTCGGCCTCACCGGTCTTGGCCTCGGCCTCGGTGACCTGGACACCCAGCTGGTCCTTGGCCTGGTCGAGACCGCGGGCGGCGGAGTCGTTGAACGACTGGTCGCCGCGGCCGCCGATGTCGTAGGCCATGCCGACCTTGACGCTGGAGGCGCCGGAGGAGGCGCCGGACGAGGTGTTGTTGTCGGTGCTCTTTGCGCCGCAAGCGGCGAGCGAGGCGATGCCCAGGGAACCCGAGAGCACTACCGCGGCGAGCTTCAGTGAACGGCGCAAGGGAGTATCTCCTTCTCACACACCCGTTTGGCGTGGTCGAGCGCCACCGTAACGCGCGTAGAACACAGTTGTATTACGGCCTGCGGAGGCATTCGGGTTGTTATCAAAATGTGGTCATCTGCCAGGACGAATACGGACAGACCGCCACCTTTGCTCAACGCGATGTCACTACCGAGTGATTTTCGACCACCACAGTACGCCGATGCGTCCACGACAGGAGCGAGCCGCGCCGGACACCGGTCCGACGCGGCCCGGGTCGTACGCGCTCAGACCGTCCCGTGTTCCAGGGCGATCGCGCAGAACAGCTCCACACCGATGCCGATCGCCCGCTCGTCCACGTCGAACCGGCCCTGGTGCAGGTCGCGGACGCCCTTCTCGTGCGGGGACCGCACCCCGAGGCGGGCCAGCGCGCCCGGCGCGTGCTCCAGGTACCAGGAGAAGTCCTCGCCGCCGAGGCTCTGCTCGGTGTCCTCCACCACCGGGGCGCCGCCGTCGCCGAAGCAGTCGGTCATCGCCCGCTCCAGCAGGGCGATCGAGGTGTGCTCGTTGACCACCGGCGGCACCCCGCGGTGGTAGTCGAGCGTCCACTTCGCCCGGTGGGTCTCGGCGATCCGGGCGATCAGCTCGTCGAGGACCTCCGGGGCCTCCCGCCAGCCCGCCAGCTCCAGGCAGCGGACGGTGCCCTCCAGCTCCGCGTGCTGCGGGATCGCGTTGGGCGCGGAGCCGGCGGCGATCCGGCCGAACACCAGGCTGACGCCCCAGCGCGGGTCCATCCGGCGGCCCAGCGCGGCGGGCAGGTCCGCCGCCATCCGCGCCACCGCGGTGACCAGGTCGGTGGTCAGGTGCGGCCGGGCGGTATGGCCCCCGGGGCCGTCCAGCGACAGCAGCAGCCGGTCGCAGGCCGAGGTGATCGCCCCGACCTTCAGCCCGATCCGGCCGACCTCCACCTTGGGGTCGCAGTGCACCGCGAAGATCCGGCCGACGCCGTCCATCCCGCCGGCCTTGATCACGTCCAGCGCACCCCCGGGCATGACCTCCTCGGCCGGCTGGAAGACCAGCCGCACCGGCTGCCGCAGCCCGCCGGTGCGGGCCGCCTCGGCCAGCACCAGGGCGGTGCCCAGCACCACCGCGGTGTGCACGTCGTGCCCGCAGGCGTGCGCCCGGCCCGGCAGGGTCGAGCGGTACGGCACGTCGGTCTTGGCGTCGTCGATCGGCAGCGCGTCGATGTCCGCCCGGAACGCCAGCAGCGGGGTGCCCTCGGCGGTGCCGGGCGGGACGATGTCCACCGTCATCCCCGTACCGCCCGGCAGCACCCGCGGCTCCAGGCCGGCCGCGACCAGCCGCTCGCGCAGGAGGCGGGTGGTGCGGAACTCCTGCCGGCCCAGCTCCGGGTGCCGGTGGAGATCGCGGCGGAAGGCGATCAGCTCGGCCTCGTGCGCCCGTACCCGGGCGCGCAGGTCCCGTCCGGCGCGGACGGCGGTGGCGAGGGCGGCCCGATCGACGGGCTGAGGATCGTTCACCTCAACAAGAGTAGGCCGGGCGGGGGGATTTGGCCCGACTTCCCACGAAGTCGTGCCCCTTTCGGTGCATACCGGCCGCACAGATGGGTATGACATTCCGATTCAGCCGCCTTCCCGGGTGATCACCGACCTGTGCAACGACCCCGCCGCCGCGGGGACACGCGGGCCGGGCTCCCGGTTGCACCGGGCCCGACGGGAGCGGCCGCTCCGCCCCGACGGTGCGTCAGAAGCGCTCGACCGGCGTGTGGGTGCCCCACACGGCGCGCAGCGCGTCGCACACCTCCCCCACCGTCGCCCGGGCGGCCAGCGCCTCCTTCATCGGGTACAGCACGTTGTCCGTACCCTCCGCGGCCCGCCGCAGCCCGTCCAGGGCGCGGGAGACCGCCGGGCCGTCCCGCTCCGCGCGCAGCCGGGCCAGCCGCCGCGCCTGCTGCTGCTCGATCGCCGGATCCACCCGCAGCGGCTCGTACGGCTCCTCGGCGTCCAGCCGGAACCGGTTCACGCCGACCACCGTCCGGGTGCCGGCTTCCTGCTCCTGCTGGAGGCGGTAGGCCGTCCGCTCGATCTCCGCCTTCTGGTGGCCCTGCTCGATCGCGGCGACCGCGCCGCCCAGCTCCTCGATCCGGGCCATCAGCGCCAGCACCGCCTCCTCCAGGTCGTCGGTCATCCGCTCGACGGCCCAGGAACCGGCGAAGGGGTCGACCGTGGCGGTGACGTCGGTCTCGTACGCCAGCACCTGCTGGGTGCGCAGCGCCAGCCGGGCGGCCTTCTCGGTGGGCAGCGCGATCGCCTCGTCGAAGCTGTTGGTGTGCAGCGACTGGGTGCCGCCGAGCACCGCGGCCAGCGCCTGGACGGTGACCCGGACGAGGTTGACCTCGGGCTGCTGGGCGGTGAGCTGCACCCCGGCGGTCTGGGTGTGGAAGCGCAGCATCTGCGACCGCGGGTCCCGCGCGCCGAACTCCTCGCGCATGACGCGGGCCCAGATCCGGCGGGCCGCCCGGAACTTGGCGACCTCCTCCAGCAGCGTGCTGCGGGCGACGAAGAAGAAGGAGAGCCGTGGGGCGAAGTCGTCCACCGCCATGCCCGCGGCGACCGCCGTGCGCACGTACTCGATGCCGTCGGCGAGGGTGAAGGCGATCTCCTGCGCGGGATCGGCGCCGGCCTCGGCCATGTGGTAGCCGGAGATCGAGATGGTGTTCCACCGGGGGACCTCGGCCCGGCAGTACCGGAAGAGGTCGGCGACCAGCCGCAGCGAGGGCCGCGGCGGGAAGATGTACGTGCCCCGGGCGACGTACTCCTTGAGCACGTCGTTCTGGACGGTGCCGGTCAGTGCGGCCGGCGGCACCCCCTGGGCCTCGCCGACCAGCTGGTAGAGCAGCAGCAGCACGGCGGCCGGGGCGTTGATGGTCATCGAGGTGGAGACCCCGCCCAGCGGGATGCCGTCGAACAGCACGGCCATGTCCTCGACGCTGTCGACCGCCACCCCCACCTTGCCGACCTCGCCGGCCGCGAGCGGCGCGTCCGAGTCGTAGCCCATCTGGGTGGGCAGGTCGAAGGCGACGGACAGACCCGTGGTGCCGTCGGCGATCAGCCGCCGGTAGCGGGCGTTGGACTCGGCGGCGGTGCCGAAGCCGGCGTACTGGCGCATCGTCCACGGCCGGCCGGTGTACATCGTCGGGTACACGCCGCGGGTGAACGGGTACTCGCCCGGCCCGGCGTCCGGGGTGCGGCCGGCGAGGCTCTCCGGGCCGTACACCGGCTCGATCGGCAGACCGGACTCGGACCTGCGGGGCTCGGGCGGCATGGCGTCCTCCGGGGCACGGGCCCGGACGCGGCGGCCCGGGCGGACGGACTTCGGCCTGCTCCGCAATCTAACCGGCGGCGGCCCGCCGCGGGCGGAGGCGCGGGCGCAGGTCCGGGCGCGGGCGCAGGCGGGGCACCGCCCGGCGGTGCTCCGGGGCGGGCTGGGATGATCGGTTCCGCAGACCGGAACTTCTCCCCGGGAGGGGCAATGACCGAGCAGAAGGTGGCCGTCGTCACCGGCGCCAGCAGCGGCATCGGTGCCGCGACGGCGCGGCGGCTGGCCGCGGACGGCTTCGACGTGGTGCTGACCGCGCGCCGCACCGACCGGATCGAGGCCCTGGCGAAGGAGATCGGCGGCCGCGCCCGCACCCTGGACGTCACCGACCGGGCGGCCGTGGACGCCTTCGCGGCCGAGGTCGGCCGGGTCGACGTCCTGGTCAACAACGCCGGCGGCGCGATCGGCGCGGAGAGCGTCGAGAGCGGTGACCCGGCCGACTGGCGGGCCATGTACGAGGTCAACGTGATCGGCGTGCTCAACGTGACCCAGGCGCTGCTGCCGGCGCTGCGGGCCACCGGCGACGGCACGGTGCTGGTGATGTCCTCCACCGCCGCGATGGCGGCGTACGAGGGCGGCGGCGGCTACGTGGCGGCCAAGCACGCGGCGCACACCATCGCGGCCACCCTGCGGCTGGAGCTGTGCGGCGAGCCGATCCGGGTGATCGAGATCGCGCCGGGCATGGTGAAGTCCGAGGGCTTCGCGGTGACCCGCTTCCGCGGCGACGAGGACAAGGCCGCCTCGGTGTACGCGGGCGTGGCCGAGCCGCTGACCTCGGAGGACGTCGCGGACACGGTCTCCTGGGCGGTCACCCGCCCGCCGCACGTCAACATCGACCTGCTGGTGGTCCGCCCCCGCGCGCAGGCGGCCAACCACAAGGTCCACCGGGAGCTCTGAGCCCGCCCTCCGGAGGGGAGGGAGCTGTCGAGCAACCGTCAACGTCACAACTTGATAGCTCGTTCGGGTGAATTCTGCCCGCTCCCTCCCCAACTGATGAGCCCTCAACTACCTTGAAGACACGGCGCGAGCGCGCTTCTCCGCGCCCCGCGGTCTTCCCTCTTCCCCGTCCCGGCTCCTTCCCGGTCACGCCGCGCGTCTTCGCAGCACCTACCTTTTCGTCTCTGGAGCAACCCCCCTTCCCGCCCTCACGAGGAGGACCCGCTGGCCAGCGACATCCCGCCGCAGCGCCTCGACGCTTCGACGGATCCGTCCCTGCTCGGGCTGCACCGCTTCAACGAGGCCGATGCCGGCGCCGCCGAGGAGGCCCTGCTCGCCTGCTGCGGCAGCCACCGGTGGGCCCTGCGGCTGACCGCCCACCGGCCCTACCCCGACATAGAGTCCCTGCTCGCGGCGGCCAGCGAGGCCTCCTACGACCTGCGCCCCGCCGACCTCGCCGAGGCCCTGGCGGACGAGAGCTGGATGCCGCAACCGCTGCTCGGCATGCGGGCCCCCGGCAGCCAGGCCGCGCACACCGCGCTCCGGGCGGCGCACGCCGCGTACGAGGCGCGGTTCGGCCACGTCTTCGTCGTCTGCCTGGAGGGCGTGGAGCCGGAGGAGATGCTCGACACCGTGCTCACCTCCATCCGCACCCGGCTCGCCAACGACCTGGACGAGGAGCGCCTGGTCGCCGCCGACGAGCTGCGCCGGATAGCGCTGATGCGCCTCGCGCACCTGGTGGCCCGGCACTCCGCGGAGGCCGGCGCCCGCTGATCCGGCCGCCCGGCACCGCCGCCCGATGCCCCGTCCCGGTCCGCCGGGGCGGGGCTCAGTGCTGCGCGGCCCGCAGCCGCACCGCCTGCATCCGGACCAGCCGCTCGTCCGGGGCCGGCACCGGTTCGCGGGCGCCGCCGAGCGTGACGAACAGCGCGAGCGCCGCCCCGACCCGGGCGACCACGGCCCGCCGGGTGACCGCGGAGCCGCCCGACTCGTCCGTCAGGGTGAATGCGGTCACCGCGTCCACGCCCTCCGGCACGGCCGCGTCGGACCGCTGCAACCGGTGCAGCACCGGCACCGGTTTCGCCGGGGCCCCCTTGCCGGCCAGGCCGCGGACCGGCCCGGCCGCCGGCGTGGAGCGGAACGCCCGGCACCGGGGGAACAGCCGGTCCAGCGCGCTACGGACGAGCTCCGCCCGGCCCGGTTCGAAGGCGAACAGCCCGGCGTGGACGGTCTCCCGGGGGCGGCCGGCCCTGGCCGCGCTCAGATCCGCCTCCGCGAGCGGGCCGGAGCGCGCGCCCGCCGGGGCGAGCAGGTCCAGCACCGGCTGGCACTCCGGCACGTCCGCCACCTCGCGCGCCGCCCGCGGTGCCGCGCTCCCCTGCTCCGGTGCGGCCACGGTGACCGTCCACCCGCTGCCGAGGTCGGCCCCGGTGACCGCGGCGGCCCGCAGGGCGGCGGCGTCCAGGACGTGCCCGGCCGGCTTCGGCACCCGGTCCGCGGAGGCGGAGACGGTGGTGCAGCCGCCCGCCGCGAACAGCGCGGCGCAGCACAGCAGGGCGGTCGGACGGTGGGGCACGGCGGTCCTTCGGGTGGGCGCGGGCAGGCGGCAGCGGGGCGGGCGCACACCGCAGCGCGACCGTCCGAGCACAGCCTGTCATGGTTCCCGGAACCGTTAGGCCGTGAGTGCCTGATTGATCACACCTGAGCCCCCCGGAGGCGTTTCCCGACAACGCGTCGATAGGATGCTCGCGGCCGGTGGACCGTACCCGGCCGGGCTGACCGACACCGAAGCCGGCCGAGCCCCCAATCGCTTCCGGAGGGTTTTCCGTGCCGGCTGGAACGCTGTACCGCGGCCGGGAAGGCATGTGGAGCTGGGTGGCTCACCGAGTCACCGGCGTCCTCATCTTCTTCTTCCTTTTCGCGCACGTCCTCGACACCGCGCTGGTCCGCGTTTCCCCGCAGGACTACGACACCGTCATCGAGACGTACAAGAACCCCATCGTGAACCTGATGGAGTACGGCCTGACGGCCGCCATCCTGTTCCACGCGCTGAACGGCCTGCGGGTCGTGGCGGTCGACTTCTGGTCGAAGGGCGCCAAGTACCAGAAGCAGCTGCTCTGGTCCGTCGTCGGCGTCTGGGTCGTCCTGATGGCCGCGTCGTTCTACCACATCCTTCAGCACACTCTCCGCACGTGGTTCGGGTGATCCGCAATGGCTTCTGACACCCCCGTCGACCAGCTGGTCGTGCCCGCCGCCCAGGCCCACACGGGCCAGGGCCTCGGCACCGGAAACCCCGCCGACGCGTTCGTCGTCGAGCCGGCCCGCGCGCGCACCAAGAGGACGCCGCGCCGCACCCGCACCAACTTCGAGATGCTGGCGTGGCTGTTCATGCGCCTCTCCGGCATCGTGTTGGTCGTCCTGATCCTCGGTCACCTGCTGATCATGCTGGTGCTGGACGGCGGCGTATCGAAGATCAGCTTCGCGTTCGTCGCCGGCCGCTGGGCCTCGCCGTTCTGGCAGGGCTGGGACCTGCTGATGCTGTGGCTCGCCATGCTCCACGGCGCCAACGGCATGCGGACCGTCATCAACGACTACGCCGAGAAGGACTCCACTCGGCTCTGGCTGAAGACCCTCATGGGCGCCGCCGCGGTGTTCACCGTGCTGCTCGGCACCCTGGTGATCTTCACCTTCGACCCGAACATCTAATCGGCAGAGCCAGAGGCGCTTACCCCCATGCAGATTCACCAGTACGACACGGTCATCGTCGGCGCCGGCGGCGCGGGCATGCGTGCGGCCATCGAGTCGACGCAGCGCAGCCGCACCGCGGTGCTGACCAAGCTCTACCCCACCCGGTCCCACACCGGCGCGGCCCAGGGCGGCATGTGCGCCGCCCTCGCCAACGTCGAGGAGGACAACTGGGAGTGGCACACCTTCGACACGGTCAAGGGCGGTGACTACCTGGTCGACCAGGACGCCGCCGAGATCATGTGCAAGGAGGCCATCGACGCGGTCATCGACCTGGAGAAGATGGGTCTCCCCTTCTCCCGCACCGACCAGGGCCGGATCGACCAGCGCCGCTTCGGCGGCCACTCGCGCAACCACGGCGAGGCGCCCGTCCGCCGCTCGTGCTACGCGGCCGACCGCACCGGTCACATGATCCTCCAGACGCTGTTCCAGAACTGCGTCAAGCACGGCGTCGAGTTCTTCAACGAGTTCTACGTCCTCGACCTGCTGATCAACGAGGGCCGCACGGCCGGCGTCGTCGCCTACGAGCTGGCCACCGGCGAGATCCACGTCTTCCAGGCCAAGGCGGTCGTCTTCGCCTCCGGCGGCACCGGCAAGATGTTCAAGGTCACCTCGAACGCGCACACCCTGACCGGTGACGGCCAGGCCGTGGCGTACCGCCGGGGCCTGCCGCTGGAGGACATGGAGTTCTTCCAGTTCCACCCGACGGGCATCTGGCGCATGGGCATCCTGCTCACCGAGGGCGCCCGCGGCGAGGGCGGCATCCTGCGCAACAAGGACGGCGAGCGCTTCATGGAGCGCTACGCGCCGGTCATGAAGGACCTCGCCTCCCGCGACGTCTGCTCCCGCGCGATCTACAGCGAGATCCGCGAGGGCCGCGGCTGCGGTCCGGACGGCGACCACGTCTACCTGGACCTGACGCACCTCCCGCCGGAGCAGCTGGACGCCAAGCTGCCGGACATCACCGAGTTCGCGCGCACCTACCTCGGCATCGAGCCCTACACGGACCCGATCCCGATCCAGCCCACCGCGCACTACGGCATGGGCGGCATCCCGACCAACGTCGAGGGCGAGGTGCTGCTGAACAACACCGAGGTCGTCCCCGGCCTGTACGCCGCCGGCGAGGTCGCCTGCGTCTCCGTGCACGGCGCCAACCGCCTGGGCACCAACTCGCTGCTGGACATCAACGTGTTCGGCCGCCGCGCGGGCCTCGCCGCCGCCGAGTTCGCCGCGAACAACGAGTTCGTGCCGCTGCCGGAGGACCCGGCCGCGCTGGTGCAGAACCTGGTCGACTCGCTGCGCGAGTCGCCCGGCACCGAGTCGGTGGCGCAGCTCCGCAAGGAGATGCAGGAGAGCATGGACGCCAACGCGTCCGTGTACCGCACCGGCGACACCCTCAAGCAGGCCGTCGCCGACATCGCCGCACTGCGCGAGCGGTACAAGAACGTCGCCATCCAGGACAAGGGCGAGCGCTTCAACACCGACCTGCTGGAGGCCATCGAGCTGGGCAACCTGCTCGACCTGGCCGAGGTCACGGTCGTCTCGGCGCTGGCCCGCGAGGAGTCCCGCGGCGGTCACTACCGCGAGGACTTCCCGACCCGCGACGACGTGAAGTTCATGCAGCACACCATGGCGTACCGCGAGGAGGCCGCCGACGGCAGCACCTCCGTCCGCCTCGACTACAAGCCGGTCGTGCAGACCCGCTACCAGCCGATGGAGCGTAAGTACTGATGAGCACTCCGACCCTGGAGAAGCACTCGGCCGCTCTGGACGCGGCCGAGGCGGGCGCGACCGCGCTGATCAACGTCACCCTGCGGATCCGCCGGTTCAACCCGGAGGAGCACCCGGACCCGGTGTGGGTGGACTACCAGCTGCTGATGGACCCGAAGGAGCGCGTCCTGGACGCCCTCAACAAGGTCAAGTGGGAGCAGGACGGCACCCTGACGTACCGCCGCTCGTGCGCCCACGGCATCTGCGGTTCGGACGCCATGCGGATCAACGGCCGCAACCGGCTGGCCTGCAAGACGCTGATCAAGGACGTCAACCCGGAGAAGCCGATCACGGTCGAGCCCATCAAGGGCCTCGCGGTCCTGAAGGACCTGATCGTCGACATGGACCCGTTCTTCCAGGCGTACAAGGACGTCATGCCGTTCCTCATCACCAAGGGGAACGACCCGACGCGCGAGCGCCTGCAGTCCCAGGAGGACCGCGAGCGGTTCGACGACACCACCAAGTGCATCCTGTGCGCCGCGTGCACGTCGTCCTGCCCGGTGTTCTGGAACGACGGCCAGTACTTCGGCCCGGCCGCGATCGTCAACGCGCACCGCTTCATCTTCGACTCGCGCGACGAGGGTGCGGAGCAGCGGCTGGAGATCCTGAACGACCGTGAGGGCGTGTGGCGCTGCCGCACCACCTTCAACTGCTCGGAGGCCTGCCCGCGCGGCATCGAGGTCACCAAGGCGATCGCCGAGGTGAAGCGCGCGCTGGTCACCCGCCGCTTCTGAGCGCCCGCAGCAACGCCCGAGGGCCCGACCGGCACTGCCGGTCGGGCCCTCGGGCGTTCTGCCGTGCGGGGTTCAGCGCAGGGCGCCGAGGTCCTTCGGGGCGGCGGTGCCGTCGAAGGTCAGCAGGTGGCGGGCGGCGGTGACGGCGTACAGGTCGGGGCGGCCGTCGCCGTCGCCGTCGCCGGAGCTGCCGAGCAGCGGGTAGTCGGCGGCCGGGAAGGTGCCGACGGCGGCGCCGGCGGACGGGTCGGCGAGCGCGGAGAAGTCGTACGTGCCGTCGTCCTGCTTCGCGATCGGATACGTGCGCAGGGTGCCGGTGGCCCGCTCGCGGGACCACAGGGCGAGGCTGCCGTCGGCCGCCCGGCCGGGCGCGATCACGTCGTACCCGGCCCAGGCGCCGGTGGTGGAGAGGCGCTTGACGGTGGAGTAGCGGGTCCCGACGGTGGCGGCCTGGAACAGCCAGAGGTCGCCGTTCTCGACGGTGACCAGCGAGCTCTGCTGGCCGGTGCCGAGGGCGCCGAGGGCGACCAGCTGATCGGTGGCGGACCAGTCGGCGGCGCAGCCGGCCGCGGCGCAGGCGGTGGGCCGGGCGAGCAGGACGGGGGTGCGCTGGAAGGCGCCCTGGTCGAGGTTGCGGTAGAGGTACAGCGCGGCGCCGCCGGGGACGTGGACGAGCAGGTCGTCGGCGGGCGCGTGGCTGGAGTCCCAGCCGCGGTGCGCGGTGGTGGTGCCGGCCCAGGTGCCGCCGGGGCCGTAGGACGCCGCGGTGGTGGAGGCGGGGTCCGTGTTCGCGGAGTCGGCGCCGAGGACCTGCAGGTTGCCGTCGGCGTCGGGCAGCAGGATGTCCGGCACTCCGTCGGCGTTCACGTCGCCGGGGACGCTCTGCGGCGGGTTGGGGTTCGACGGTGCGTAGAAGGTGTAGGCGACCGGCCGGGAGGCGTTGCCGGCCTCGTCGAAGGCCTGCACCGTGAGGATGTTGGTGCCCCAGTCCGTCGGCTTCAGGGTGAGGGTGGCGGTGCCGTCCGCGGCGGGCCGCACGGCGCCGGTGCAGTCGTTGCCGACGCTCGGGGTGCCGTTGAGGACGTACCGGTAGCAGGCCACGCCGGAGGCGGCGTCGCTGCCGGCGACGGTGAAGGTGCCGCTCTGGCCGGCGTACTTCTGCGGGGTCCGGCCGCTGTCGGAGGCCGGGAAGTCGGCCGAGTCGACGGTGAGGGCCGGTGCGGTGGCGTCGATCCGGAAGTGGCACTCGGCGGTCGGGGCTCCGCCGCCGGCGCCCTTGGCCTGCCAGGTGTAGGTACGGCCCTCGGTGAGGCCGGCGGGCCGTGCGGTGGCGGTGCCGTCGACGGCGGTGCCCTCGGCGTCGAAGACCTTGCTGCCCGTCTCGTCCCAGACCTTGAAGCGTGCCCGGTCGGCGGCGGTGCGGGCGGTGAGGGCCGGCGCGGTGGTGGCGATCCAGCCGGGCGCCGTGGTGCCGTCGCAGGCGTCGGTGCGGACACCGGTGCCGTGGAAGCCGGGGCTCGGCACGACGGCGGGGTCGGTGGCCCTGCCGTCGGTGGCGGCGGAGGCCGCCGGTGCGGCCAGCAGGCCGGTGGCGAGGGCGACGCCGGCGGCCGAGGCCAGCAGACGCAAAGAGACCGTACGGAACACTGTGTGACCCACCCCGAGAAGACGCACGCGTGTACGCACGGTGCGCACACGGCGGAGATCATTCCAGCCGAACTCTCCGCCGGGCAAAGGGTTTCGGCGTCAGTCGGCGGTGCGCTCGCGCAGGCCGCGGATGCCGCGCACGCCGACGGCGCCGACCGCGATGCCGAGCACCAGCGAGGTCACGGTCAGCAGGAGGTGGACCCAGAAGAAGGCGGTCGGCTGGGAGTGGTCGCCGTTCACGAAGGCCTGCCCGCCGGAGTCCTTCCAGAGGTTCTTGACGAAGGTCGTCCAGATGATCAGGGACCACACGCCGAAGGCGGTGAGGAACCAGGACGTGCGGCGGCTGAGCTTCATCGGGATCCTTCGCGGGGCATCGGAGGTGCTGCCCGTCCAGTATGCGCAGCCCGGCCGGGCGCATCCGTTCGGGGGGAGTCGTCGGCGGCGGGGCGGCGGGGCGGGGCCGTGCGGGTACGTTCCGGCAATGCTGATCGACCGTCACTTCGCGCACCGATGTGCCGCCGCAGCCGCCGCCGGCCTGTTCGCCCTCGCTCCGGCCGCCCCGGCGGCCGCCCGGCCGCGGGGGGGGCCCGGGGGGGGGGGCGGGGGGGGGGGGGGCCGCGCCCGGGGGGGCGGG